>CAKSGG010000216.1 GCA_934454215.1 uncultured Clostridia bacterium | reverse complement strand
GAATATGACAGATGAAAGAAATTCAAAAAAGCTGCCGGGCTTCTACATAGCTCTATGCTGCTGTGTATTAGCTATCGGTGCGGCCGGTTATTTTACTGACAGAAAAGAAAATACAAACAAAACCGCTGATAACACAACCCAGGTACAAGGCGAAGCCGTTGATAACAGCAGCTCCGAAGGCGACGTTATATCGGTAAGTGAAGTAATGCAGTCAAAAGCAACAGTCTCCCCTACACTTGCTCCCACAACAGCTCCTGTTTCAACTCCGTCTGCAACAGATACTCCCGAATATGCGGTGGACAACCCCGACATAGTTGCGGCGGCAGCCCCCGCATATGCCGAAGAACCTGATTTTACACCTCCCGCAGGCGGAGATATTCTTGCGGAATATTCATCATCGCTTTCATTTAATGAAGCCTTGGGCGACTACAGAGCGCATAACGGAATTGATATAGCCGCCGATGAGGGTTGCAGCGTAAACGCCTCTGCCGACGGAACTGTCGAAAACGTGTTTTCAAACGCTTTCGGTGACGGAATATCAATATCGCACAATAATGGCATTGTTACAAAATATATGTGTCTCGGCTCTGTTGAAAACCTGAAATCGGGCGACAGCGTTAAAGCGGGCGACGTTATAGGAACAGTCGGCAAAAGCAAGGGCGAAAACGTTAAAGAACCGCACATTCATTTTGAAGTATTCAAGGACGGAAAGCCCGTAAACCCGAAGGATTATCTGAAATGAGCATAGAAAATACAAATAAAATAAGGAATATTTTAATCGTAGCCGCATATGTATTACTCATGACTTTGTTTTTTTTCGGCGGCTACGCAGTCGGCGGAATAGAGCAAAAGCCTATAGCGGTTGTTTCCACACCACTGCCGAACACAGTCCCCGCCGCTGCGGTACAATCGGAAGAAAACGCAAAATACGAATTAATTCTGATAAATTCGGAGCTGTTTCTTTATAAAAACACAAGCAATTCACATGAGCTTTTATATTCTCACCCGATAACGGAAAATATTTTTCCGAAAGAGGATACAGAGGAATTAAAAAAAGGCATATATTTTGAAAAGCTTGAGGACGCACAAAGTCTTTTAGAAAATTTTGTGAGTTAAATATGAATTTTTTGTTAAATAGTCAAAACGGAGTATTTGAGAGCATTTAAAAGAAAACAGGAGATTTTTGTAGATTATAAGCAAAAATCTCCTGTTTTTAAAGATTGATTATTTTTACTAAAAAGCACATAATATGGTTGTTAGCGCTCGAAGATGTTGAGCGCTAACAAATCAAACAAAGTTATAAACGACCATAGGTCAATTAAATATTCAGGAGGTAGTATAAAATGACTATTAAACCATTAGCTGACAGAGTTGTTATTAAAATGCTTGAAGCAGAGGAAACAACAAAAAGCGGTATTATTCTTACATCAAAAGCACAGGAAAAGCCGCAGGTCGCAGAGGTTGTGGCTGTAGGCCCCGGCGATAAAGACGTTAAAATGGAAGTAAAGGTTGGAGATAAGGTTCTTATCTCAAAATATGCCGGAACGGAAGTTAAGGTTGACGGAGAAGAATATACAATATTAAAGCAATCGGATATTCTCGCAACCGTTGAATAATATAAATTGAAAGGATTGATTAATCATGGCAAAGGAAATTAAATTCGGTCAGGAGGCAAGACACGCTCTTGAAAGCGGTATAAATCAGCTTGCCGATACAGTAAAAATTACATTGGGCCCCAAAGGCAGAAACGTTGTTCTTGATAAGAAATTCGGCGCTCCGTTAATCACAAACGACGGCGTTACAATCGCAAAAGAGGTTGAACTTGACGATGCATTTGAAAACATGGGCGCTCAGCTTGTTAAAGAGGTTGCAACAAAGACAAACGATGTTGCAGGCGACGGTACTACAACAGCTACATTGCTTGCTCAGGCTCTTGTAAGAGAGGGCTTGAAAAACGTTGCGGCAGGTGCAAACCCGATGATTGTAAGAAAGGGTATTCAAAAGGCAGTTGACGCCGCTGTTGAAAAGCTTGTTGCAACAGCTAAAAAGGTTGACGGTAAGGACGATATTGCAAGAGTTGCCGCTGTTTCGGCAGCAAACGATGAAATCGGCGAGCTTATTGCCGAGGCTATGGAAAAGGTTACTGCCGACGGTGTAATCACTGTTGAAGAATCAAAGACAGCCGAAACATATTCCGAAATTGTTGAAGGTATGCAGTTTGACAGAGGTTATATAACTCCTTATATGGTAACTGATACGGATAAAATGGAAGCCGTTATAGACGACGCTTACATTCTTATAACGGATAAGAAGATTTCCAACATACAGGAGATTCTTCCGTTACTCGAACAGCTTGTTCAGGCAGGCAAGAAAATGGTTATTATTGCTGAAGATGTTGAGGGCGAGGCTCTTTCAACATTAATCGTAAACAAATTAAGAGGAACATTCGTATGCGTTCCTGTTAAAGCACCGGGCTTCGGCGACAGACGTAAGGAAATGCTCCAGGATATAGCTATTCTGACGGGCGGTCAGGTTATAAGCGAAGAGCTTGGACTTGAGCTTAAAGACACAACAATCGACCAATTGGGACGTGCAAGACAGGTTAAGATTCAAAAGGAAAACACCGTTATAGTTGACGGTATGGGTTCAAAAGAGGCTATTGCCGACAGAGTAAACGTTATCAGAAACTCAATTGAAAACACCACATCTGATTTTGATAAAGAAAAGCTTCAGGAAAGACTTGCAAAGCTTGCAGGCGGTGTTGCCGTTATTAAAGTCGGTGCGGCAACCGAAACTGAGATGAAAGAAATGAAACTCAGAATAGAGGACGCTCTTGCAGCCACAAAGGCAGCCGTTGAAGAAGGTATTATCGCAGGCGGCGGAACAAGCTACATTGACATTATTCCTACAGTTGCATCTCTGCTTGATACAACAGAAGGCGATGAGAAAACAGGCGTTCAGATTGTTCTGAAAGCTCTTGAAGAGCCGTGCTGGCAGATTGCTAAAAATGCAGGTCTTGAAGGCGCTGTTATTGTTGATAAGGTTAAGAGCTGTGAACCCGGCGTAGGCTATAACGCTCTTACGGAAGAATATGTTGATATGCTATCGGCAGGTATCGTTGACCCTGTTAAGGTTACAAGAAGTGCTTTGCAGAATGCAGCTTCAGTAGCTTCAATGGTGCTTACAACAGAAAGCCTTGTTGCGGATAAGCCCGAACCGGCAGCATCTGCTCCGGCAATGGACCCGTCAATGGGCGGAATGTATTAATAGAATAAAAAAGCAATCCCCTTTGGGGATTGCTTTTTTTGTACTCTGTCATACTATATTTCTGATAATTCTTGCCGTTCTGTCCTCACCTGCTCCAAAGCGCGTACAATAAATAACCTCATCTGTTATTGAAATAATATCAAATGCAGTTTCCGTAATAGTTCCGAATTGCCGATAAGGGCACGCAGAATCCCATTTCCCTTTTCCCAAAGCACTTCCGCTCTGTGTATCAATCGAAACAATTTTCCCGTCATACACTATGTTATCGTAATGCAGATGACCCGCAATCGACGCAAGCACATTATCAGCCTTCTGCATTTTTCTCCACAGCCATTCGCCGTTAATCATTCCCTCAAACTGTTTCACATGGTCGGGATAGTGTCCGTTTATACGAATAGGAGCGTGTGAGAAAACTATTACTTTTTTATCTGTATTTACGGCCTTATCAAACCATATAATCTGTTCTCTCGATACGCCCACGTTAAACGGATGCGTTAATTTTCCTTTCTCATCAATGCCGTAGCAAACATCGGACGTATTCAAAAACACCATTCTGTACCCTTCCTCAAAATCCGTATAATAATAGTTTTCTTCGGTCGGGTTATACTTCATACACATTCTGTGCAAATCCTCGGGGTATAATATGTATTCGGAAACGGGCGGCTTTTTTTCGCCATTATACCTCGGAAAACTTTTTAACGGTTCAAGTGCCGACGCAATTACGCAGTCATCATGATTTCCTATAAGACAATGTACGGGAATTGTCAGCCGATACAATTCATTCATTAAATTTTGTATCGACTGATGTGCTTTTTTCGGGTCGTCATTATAATCATTCCCCAAATCTCCTCCGCATACGACACATTTCAGGCTCGGCAGACGGTCAATAATATACTGCATGGAACGCACCGTATCAATTGCCGACTCAAAATCCCCCTCTGCATAATCATCATGCTTCGGGCAGTCCCATTGAGATAACTCATTATGAGGGTCTGTATAGAATATCAAATTAACAGGCGCATTAAGCTTTTTCACACGCTCTATTTTTTCGTCATAATAATCCGTTAAATACGATAAATCCTTTTCCATTATTTTCTCCAATCAAAAGGCTTATTTTGTCAGCTCCGCATAATCTGCATACGGAACAAGCCCCGATATGCTGTCCCATAAAAATACTTTCATTGACGTAAGCTTACTTATATCTGCCGGAACGTCAACCTCAAACGTAATATCGTCCGCTATTTCTCCCGCACCGACTGTAATATCATTTTTAATTCTTACGTCCTCCAAAATATCGCCGCTGTAAAATGCCGCTATAACAGCTGCGGTCTTGCTTTCCTTGTCTGAATTTGCAACCGCTGCTTTTACCTCAACAGTTCCGCCCGATGTTAAACCGTCAATGTTCTCCGCACCGATAGATTTAATTCTGCCTATCGTTTCCCTTGCGTTTGTTGTAAAATTAACCGTTATCGGATTTTCAAGCGCAATATCCATTTCGCTGTTCAGCTCGTTTGTAACCGCAAACGTATAATCCGTATTGCTCTTTAACGCTTCATTTAATGTAATTACTATATTCTTGCCTATCGGAAC
>CAKSGG010000215.1 GCA_934454215.1 uncultured Clostridia bacterium | reverse complement strand
AAATCAGGTGATTATGTTATTACATCTCTTGCAATTAATGACAAGTATGTTGATTCATTTGATTATTATTATGAGGATAGTGTCAACGGCGAATACAATAAAGATGAGAATGGAAATTATGTTAAGGTTGAAAAGGGAACAGGCAAATACAGTTTCTATACTTGGATATCTACACCAGAGAAATATAAGGAAAACTTAAAAATCTTTATTGATGATACTTTAAGAGCCGGTGCAACACCAATATTATTGGGTAGCACTTCGTCTTGCAGTTCTTCGGGAGGTTATGACGACATATCTCAATATATTGACGGAATGAGAGCGGTGGCAAAGGAGAAAAACATTACATACCTCGATGGATACGGAACATACAAAAAATATATTGAGGATAATGGCGGATATGACAAAGTGGCATATATGAACCATTTTACTCCGGAGAATATAGCTGAATTCAGAAAATCCGGAATTACAGTAGGTACTAAGTGGAATACCACAACATCGGATAAGACGCACTATAATCCAAATGGAGCAAAGTATGTGGCAAAAATGATAATAGATTTGCTGAAAGAATCGGACAGTAATTTGAAAAATTACATAAGGTAGGACAATAAAAAATAAATTGGTAGGTGGTTAAAATGAAAGCAGTACTTGTAAATAAAGACAGAAGTTTGAGATGGGCGGATGTTCCCGATCCGATAATGAAAAATGATGATGTTTTGGTGAAGATTGAATTTGCCGCATTAAACCGTGCCGATTTGATGCAGCGTGAGGGTGACTATCCGCCGCCGGAAGGTTGTCCGGAATGGATGGGACTTGAAATATCAGGTGAAATTGTGGATATTTCAAACGGTGCAAAGGAAAAATCAAATTGGAAAATAGGAGATAAAGTTTGCGCACTGCTCGGCGGTGGAGGATATGCAGAGTATGTAACGGTAAAATACGATATGCTGATGCCCGTACCCGAAAACTGCTCCAAGGAAGAAGCTGCCGCTATACCGGAAGCGTTTGCAACGGCATATCTGAACCTTTTTTGGGAAGGTAAAATCGAAAGCGGAAATACCCTCCTTATGAATGCCGGCGCAAGCGGACTGGCAAGCGTGGTAATCCCTATGGCAAAGGCATTTGGCGTGCGCGTTATTACAACCGTATTGTCCGATGAAATTGCAGAATCAATCAAGCACTTAAACGCCGATGTTGTTGTAAACACCTCTAAAGAAGATATCGTTGAGGTGTTAAAGAAAGAACTTCAAAACGGTCACGGCGTGGACGTTGCCATTGACTGCCTCGGCGGTGAAGTAATGGGCAAATGCATACATTACTTGACTCACGGCGCACGCTGGATAATGATTGCGGCTCTCGCGGGACAGAAAACAGAAATTGACCTTAAAAACATCTATGTCAGAAATGTGAGAATTATAGGAAGTACACTCAGATCAAGAACGCCGGAGGTCAAAGCTCAGATACTTGCCAATCTTGTAAAAGATGTTTTTCCGAAAGTGTCACAGGGACTTGTTAAGCCTACAATTTATAAGGTGCTGCCAATATCGGAAGTAGAAAAGGCACATAAAATTTTATATAACGGTGAAAATGTGGGAAAAGTTGTACTTTCGATTAAATAGTTGCACTATTATGCTTTTATGAACTGATGTGCATACACATTTAAGGTACATTGTGTTAGAAACGGATTGTTTAAGATGTTTTGGGAGAGGATGGGAGATAAATGATATTTGACAGTACAGTGTTTGTGTCTGAAAATATAGATTGTGTTCAAATAATACACTTTATGAAAATGTGCAGAAAAAACGAAGTTGATGTTCATTCGTTTGAAATAATACATAATGGCAACATTATTGTACGTATTGCACCTGCACCGTATTCGTTTGAATATAAGCAGCAAGTGTATTCGTTGAGCAAGAGTTTCACATCAACAGCAATTGGATTTTTGGTTGATGAGGGTAAGGTGAACATAGATGACAGACTCGTTGATATCTTTTCAGATGTTATTCCAGACAAGGTAGGAATAAACGCCGAAAAGATGTGCGTTAAACATTTGCTGTCAATGAATACTGGACACAAAAATTGTATACTCAGTGGCATTCGCAACAAGGTCAATCCTGTAAAGTCATTTTTAGAATGCGAACCTGAATTTGAACCAGGAACACATTTTTGCTATAATAATGCCGCAACTTTTATGCTTTCTGAGATTGTCAGAAAGTATACCGATATGACAGTGTTTGATTTTCTTAGACAACGCCTGTTCAAACCGCTTGGAATAAATAATGCACATTGGAACACATTTGCAAACGGGAATTCTCAAGGGGCTGTGGGGCTTCATATATCAACCGATGACATAGCCAAACTCGGACTTTTGTATCTTAATAAAGGTGTGTTCAACGGAAAGAGATTATTATCAGAAAATTGGGTTAACACTGCGACAAGAATTTGGTCAGACAATAGCAATAACGGTACACCAGACTGGACTTGCGGGTATGGATTTCAATTCTGGAAGAATTATTACGAAGGTTTTAGAGGAGATGGTGCATATGGCCAACTCTGTATGGTGTTTCCTTCAAAAAATATGATTTTTGCAATGGAAGCAAATGCTGAAAATATGCAAAAAGAAATTGATCTGATTTACAAACTTATTGACAATCTTTATGATGATAGCAATATGGATTTAGAAGGGCTATATAGTTATATTGATGAATATAATAAGCCACATAAATACTGCTATGGCGAAATACCTGATAGCATATATAAATGTGAGAAAAATGAATTCGGAATAACATTTGTAAGTATTCTTGAAGAAAATGATTGCATAAAATTATTTTTTAGTGATGGTGTTGAATATCAAAAGATGATATTCGGTAAAAACAGGTTTTGTGAAAACAGGATTATTTTAAAGAAATTCAAACCAACTCTTGAGAGCTTGGCTGGGCATAATGAAAAGGAACTGGTTCATTTTGCGGCGCATTGCACATTTGAGGATGATGAATTGCATTTGTATTTCAATTACCTTGATAATCCACATGTTGATGAATATGTATGTCGATTCGATAAAAGCAAATTTGAAATGAAAAGAAGTAAAAAAATTAGCTTTTGTTACAATGAAACTATTAGGGGAATATCATTAGATATATAAACAGTATTAAAAGATTTTCGGAGGAAAAAATTGAATTACAATATAACATATAACAATTGGCTTGAAAGTGACAAGCTGACTGTTTCGGAGAAAAATTACTTAAAAGAATTAAGCAGGGAAGAAATTGAGGACAGTTTTTACCGTGATCTGGAGTTCGGCACTGGCGGATTGCGCGGAGTTATGGGGCTCGGCACAAACAGAATGAACATATACACCGTGCGCCGTGCAACGCAGGGACTTGCGAGCGAAATCCTTGACTGCGGAGCTGACTTTACCGAAAAGGGCGTTGTAATTGCGCACGATTCGAGGAATAATTCCCGCGAGTTTGCGCTTGAGGCGGCAAATGTGCTGTGCGCAAACGGCATAAAGACATACCTTTTTGACAGTTTAAGACCTACGCCCGAGCTTTCCTTTGCGGTGCGTTATCTCGGCTGCGCAAGAGGCATTGTAATTACCGCAAGTCATAACCCCAAGGAGTACAACGGCTACAAAGTGTACGGCGAGGACGGGGGACAGATACCGCCTCAGACTGCCGATAAGATTATAAAGTACATCGACGGTACCGATATTTTTGACGGTGTTAAACTCTGCGATGAGCCGAAAATAAATATAATCGGAGAGAAAGTTGACAGCGCATACATAAAGGCGGTAAAAGAGCAGTCGCTCGGCACAAAAATTCCCGATGACTTCAAGGTGGTATACACGCCTCTTCACGGCTCCGGAAATATTCCCGTACGCAGAATTTTGACGGAAACGGGCGTTAAAAACGTGTTCACCGTGCCGGAGCAGGAAAAGCCTGATGGTGATTTTCCGACCGTTGAATCACCAAACCCTGAAAACAGTGAGGCTTTTGATATTGCCATAGGATATGCCAAAAAGCAGAATGCCGACCTTGTATTCGGAACGGATCCGGATAGCGATAGGATAGGAGTCGTTGTAAAGACGGCGGATGGCGAATACAAGGTGTTAAACGGCAATCAGACGGGCTGTCTTTTGCTTGAATACATTCTCCGCAAGAAAAAGGAAAACGGCACCCTGCCCGAAAACGGAGCTGTCGTAAAGACGATAGTCACGAGCGAGCTTGTGCGCAGGATTGCCGATGATTACGGCATAGTCACGCTTGATGTGCTGACAGGCTTTAAGTTTATCGGCGAGAAGATAAAGGAGTTTGAAAATAGCGGAAAGCACAGCTTTGTTTTCGGACTTGAGGAGAGCTTCGGTTACTTAAAGGGAACATATGCGAGGGATAAGGACGCTGTGGTTGCTGCAATGCTCATCTGCGAGGCTGCGGCAGACTATAAGCAAAGAGGTATGACGCTCTATGATGGACTTTTGAGGCTGTATGAGAAGTACGTCTTCTGCGTTCAAAAGCTCGAAACCCTTACGCTTAGCGGAATTAACGGAAGTGAAAAAATACAGGAAATGATGCATAAATTCCGAAATGAAAATATGCCGTTTGAAGTTATACAAAAAATTGATTACAAAGACGGTCTGAACGGACTTCCTAAGTCAGACGTGCTTAAATTCATTCTGCCGAACGGCTGGTTCGCAGTCCGCCCGTCCGGAACTGAGCCTAAAATCAAGTTTTATTTTGAGGTTTTTGCGGATAGTTTGGAAACTTCATATATTGCCTTGAATGAGTTGATGCAAAATTGTATATTTATAGATGAGTGATTGTCTGTAAATTTAATGAGTAAAAACAGCTGTGGGGCAAAGGTGGTCGATGAACATATTTGACCGCCTTTCTT
>CAKSGG010000214.1 GCA_934454215.1 uncultured Clostridia bacterium | reverse complement strand
GAATTGATGTAAACGGAAATCTGTTTTATAAGATACTCACCGAAACAACCGGTCTTGATATTGCCGACGAACAGTCGCTTATGCAAACGGTTTTACAGCTTGCAAAAATGAAAGAAAATTATATGCGCGTTAAGGACGCATTGGATGAGGTTGAGGCAACAGGCTACGGCATAGTAATGCCTACAACCGAGGAATTAAAGCTTGAAGAGCCTGAAATCGTTAAACAGGGCGGACGATACGGCGTAAGGCTTCGCGCGTCCGCTCCGTCAATCCATCTTATGAAAGCAAATATAACAACCGAGGTAAGCCCGATAGTCGGCAGCGAAAAGCAAAGCGAGGATCTTATAAAATATCTCTTAAGCGGATTTGAAGAGGACCCCGTTTCAATCTGGGATTCCAATATATTCGGAAAGTCGCTGCATGACCTCGTAAATGAGGGACTTCACGCAAAGCTTGCCCACATGCCGACTGACGCGAGAATGCGTGTTCAGGAAACAATAGAACGCGTTATAAACGACGGCTGTAACGGCCTTGTGTGCATACTTCTTTAAATTATTATAAGATTAAAAAAATGTGTGCCTTTCGGCACTTAATATGACCAAACCCTTCCGGCTTTGCCTACGGCAAATCCACCTCCCCTTTCATCTAAAGTGGAGGCATGGGTTACTGCAAAGCCTAAAGTCAGGCTCCCTTCTTATTGACGAATGTCAATACAGAGGGGAGCTGTCGCAATTTTATTGCGACTGAGGGGTTATTGTTCTAGATGTTAGACATTAGATTTTAGATATTAGACCATTGTGTGCCTAACGGCACAAAAGATAAAATAAAATTCCTTTGAGTTTAATATCCATCGTCTATCTTTTAATGTATAGTTTTGGGTACCGCACCTTGTGCGGTGAAGTGATTTTCTTTGATTTTATAAACATTAAAAAGTGTGCTTCTCTTGAAGTTATGAGGTACACTTTTATATATTGTCGTTTAATGTCCTGCTTTTCGGGTATTATATAATACTTGAATAAGGAGGATGTGTATGAGAGTTTACGGATATGTAAGAGTATCAAGCTTTGATCAGAATGAAGAACGGCAAATGATTGAACTTAGAAATAAAAATGTTTCCGAAAATAATATTTATAAGGACAAGCAGTCCGGAAAGGATTTTGACAGACCTCAATATAAAAGGCTTATTAAAAAGCTTAAAAAAGGCGATTTGCTTTATATTCTGAGCATTGACAGATTAGGGCGAAACTATGAAGAAATTCAAAAGCAATGGCGGCTGCTTACAAAGGAAATCGGGATTGATATTTGTGTAATAGATATGCCGCTTTTAGACACAAGGCAGGGCAAGGATTTAATGGGAACATTTATAGCAGACCTTGTTTTGCAAATTCTTTCCTTTGTCGCTCAGAATGAACGGGAAAACATCAGAAAACGGCAGGCGCAGGGAATAGCCGCCGCAAAAAAACGAGGCATAAAATTCGGCAGACCCGAAATCAATGTTCCGAAAGACTTTGAAAGTATTATAAGCTTAAAAAACAATAGAGAAATAAAAACAAAGGAAGCCTTAAAGCTATGTAATATGAGTAGGTCAACCTTTTACAGAAAGCTAAAGGAAAAAAGCGTACAAAAATAAAAAAAGTGTCCCAAAAAGTACACCTTTTGAGACAAATTTTCTTTAGTAGAATTTTATCATAAAGCGTGTTAAAAATCAAGAGTTTAATTACATATTTTACTGCTTTTGACTATAAATCATTGATTTTTTCCTTTTTAACATAAAATCCCCAAAAGTGTACTTTTTGGGATTTAAAAAAAAGGAGAGATTAAAATGGAAAAAGGAATTATCGGAATTTTCAGCACCGGAAAGTTAGACGAAAATAAATATTCGGTTTCGGTGCGGAAATATCAGACAAAAGAAGAGCTGGAGTCTCAATTTAAAAGCGAGCATAAAAACGCGGATGTATTTCTTTTAAAGGCTTATTCTTTTGATTGTAATGGTCAAATTTCCGAAATTGAAAAGACTTTAAGAGAACTTTTAGTTCAAAAATTCGGACCGTATCAGCCCGAAAATCATTGGGAATTTTATTCAAATTCAGAAGCAAACGAATTTATTGAATTTATAGAAAATTTTTTAAGTTTGCCAGAGAATAAAATAGAATTTTCAAATTTATAATTTAAGAGGGGAAATATGGCAAATATAGCGGATGTAATTAAATATGAGGGCGATAATTCCACATTTATATGGAAACACCCGTGCGAGGATTTTAACAGCTTAACGCAACTAATCGTTCACGAATCACAAGAAGCAATATTTTTTATGAACGGTCAGGCGCTCGATTTGTTCGGTGCAGGAAGATATACTCTTGAAACACAGAATATCCCGCTTATCGGTAAAGCTCTTAACCGTGCAACGGGCGATAAAACGCCCTTTCACTGCGAGGTTTATTTTATAAATAAAACCGAGCAAATGTCAATTAAATGGGGCACAGACTCAAAGGTGCAGTTTTTAGAGCCGACCTACGGTTTTCCAATTTCTATAGGCGCAAGCGGAGAAATGAGCCTTAGAGCCGAGGATAGCCGAAAATTGCTTTTAAAGCTTGTAGGAACAGAAAACTTTTTAGGTCAGCAGAAATTAGTCGGTTTTTTCCGCGCTTTTCTGATGACAAAGGTTAAAACCTACATAGCGCAGGTTATGAAAACCAATGCGATAAATATTTTTGAGATTGACGAAAATCTCACTTCATTTTCAGAAAACATAAAAAAACTTCTTATTCCCGATTTTGCGGATTACGGCATAAGCCTTGAAAGATTTTTTGTAACTACGGTTGTAAAGCCGGATGGCGACAGACAATATGAAAAATTCAAGGAGCTGCATTTTCGCCAATATGCCGATATTGCAGAGGCAAAGCTCCGCCAGCAGACCGAAATTATAAACGCGGAAACCGAGGCACAGAAAACTGTTATAGACTCAAAGGCACAGGCTGCAAAACGCGCGCAGGAGGGCTATACCTATGCACAGGAGCGCGGCTTTGATGTTGCCGAACAGGTAGCACAAAACGAGGCGGTCGGGCAGTTCACCAATATGGGCGTGGGACTCGGCACTATGGCAGGCGTTGGCGGTGCGGTAGGATCGGTTGTCGGAAATGCCGTAAACGGAGCTATGAATGCCGCGCAGACAGAACAGCCTGCAACTCAGACAGACGATATGGCGGCATTCAAAGCAAAGCTTGAAAAGCTTACCGTTATGAAAAACGCCGGACTTATAACCGATGAAGAATTTAACAATATGAAAGCACAATTGCTTTCAAGTATTCTTTAAGGGGTGTTTGCAATGAAAAAGAATTTTAAATTTTATATATTCTGCTGGGCGATTTTGTTAGTACTCTTTAATGTCGTTTGTTTTGTAACACCAAACGAGGCGGCAGGAATGAATAAATTCAGCGGCGCTTTCTTTTCAGGTTATATTTTTATAACGCTTGCCTTTATAGGTCAGCTTGTTTGTGCTTACATAGCTTTTAAAGCGGATAATCTTAAAAAAATGTTTTATAATCTTCCGCTGATCACATTAAGTTATACAGGGCTTATTTTAACGCTTATTTTAGGCGGAGCGGCTATGGCAATCCCCGATCTGCCTAATTGGTCAGGCGCTGTTATCTGCCTTTTGATACTCGGCTTTAACGCGATTGCAATTATAAAGGCAAAGGCAGCGGCAGAAATAGTGGAATCTGTAGATAGAAAGATAAGCCGAAAGAGCGAATTTATCAAAAATCTTACTTGTGAAGCGGAAAGCCTTATTTCTCACGCAAAAAGCGAGAAAGTTAAATCAGAATGTAAAAAGGTTTATGAAGCGGTGCGCTTTTCCGATCCTATGAGTGAAGAGCAGATAGCAGATATTGAAAATTTAATCATTGTAAAAATTTGCGAACTGAAATCTTCTACGGATAAAGCGGGGATTATTAACGAATTAAATTCCCTTTTAGAAGTGCGAAATAAAAAAATCAAATTTTTGAAATGATTTGGAGGAAAGAGTAAATGAAACAACTAACTTGTGAAATGTGCGGAGGAACCGACCTTATTAAGCAAGATGGCGTATTTTTATGCCAAAACTGCGGTATGAAATACTCGGTTGAAGAGGCTAAAAAAATGATGATTGATGGGACTGTTGATGTTCAAGGAACTGTTAAAGTAGATACATCTGATAAAGTAAAAAATCTTTATGTAATGGCCAGACGTGCAAAAGATGAGAATAATGCCGAATTGGCATCGAAATACTACGAAATGATTTCATTTGAAAATCCTTCTGATTGGGAATCTATATTTTATTTAAATTATTTCAAAGCTAGTCAGACCAATTTGCAAGATATGACATATTCAGTAAATCTTCTATCTAATTCATTAAGCAGTGTTTTTGAAGCCATTTATAAAAGCGATAAAACTTTAGTTGAAAAATGGAATATTGTTGAAGAAGTAATTTATAGAATTAATATGCTTTGTGAATCATGTGTTTTTGCAGCAAAATCTCATTATAGAAAATTTTCGCAATTAAATGGATCTGTTTCGAAGCTTGATAATAGAACTTATGCTGTCGCCGAACTTCAAAAAAACATGGCAGAACTTTTAGAGAAATATTTTCCTGAAAATTCAAAGCAAGAGGTGGCACATTACTTAAAATCATATGTTCTTAACTATTTATTACTAGATACTGTAGACAAAGGGCTTGTTAATATCACATTAAAATATCATTCTATTGATTTAATAAAAGCTGAAAATAAAATAAAATTGTTAGATCCTAACTATATTCCATTAATTAATAACAAATATGCATCACAAAACGGATCGGCCGATTTACAGATAAACGAGCATATTAAAACTTATTCAATAATAGGTGCTGTAATAGGCGGAATTATTGGTGTTTTGTGTTATATG
>CAKSGG010000213.1 GCA_934454215.1 uncultured Clostridia bacterium | reverse complement strand
CCGCAAAGGCAACCGCAAAAGCAACAGTTAAAATTGCGGTTAAAGTCGCTCAAATGGTAGCGGCAGCAGCAAAAGCCGTTGTTTCGGCACTTGCCGCACTCGGTGGCTGGGCGGTACTGTTGGTTGCTTTAATTATTGTAATCGTGGTTGCGGCAATAGCCGCAAGCCCTTTCGGTATATTTATTTCAGATGAAGCAGCGGATAATGACAGTATTCCCATTTCAGCTATCGTTGCCGAGTGTAATATGGAGCTTTCAAACAAGCTCGATGACATAGAAAATGCCGCAGCCGCCGACCGCAGCGAGATTATCGGCGAACAGGCAAATTGGGACTTGGTACTCGCCGTATTTGCAACAAAGGTTGCGGGTGTGGAAGATGATACGGTCGAAGATGTTGTCGTTATTACGGAGGATAAAAAACAAAAGCTCAAAAATGTGTTTTGGGATATGCACGAAATAACCTCACGCACAGAAACGATTGCAAACGGCGATAACTCTGAAAAAGTTGTGTATATCACAATTACGGCGAAAACAAAAGAGGATATGATTTCACAGTATAATTTTACACGCAAGCAGCAGGAAGCGCTCGATACGCTTTTAGAGCAAGATGAGGTGCTTATTTCAGCCACACACTCTCTTGCCGTATCAGACGCAACCGCACAGGATATTTTAAAAAATTTACCCGACAGTTTATCAGCGGAGCGAAAGAAGGTTATAAAAGCCGCCTGCTCGCTTGTAGGCAAGGTTAATTACTTTTGGGGCGGTAAATCGTCTGCTATCGGCTGGGACTCAGAATGGGGCAAGCTGAAAACCGTATCGGCGGAAGGCAGTAAAACAACCGGGACAAAACGACCTTTCGGACTTGACTGTTCGGGTTTTGTTACTTGGAGCTTTATCAATTCCGGATTTAATGCTTCAAGTATAGGACACGGAACGCAAGGGCAAATCGCAAAGTGCAGCCGAATATCTTGGGGTAACGCTCAAGCCGGAGATTTAGCTTTTTACGGTGATTTATCACACGTCGGAATCATTGCCGGAAAGGACACTGACGGAAACATTCTTGTTATCCATTGTTCAAGCGGCAGAAATAATGTCGTTATCACAACAAACAGCGGCTTTGGCTTTGCGGCAAGACCGAGTTGCTATTAAAAAACATAAGACAGCGATGAGCATTTTTATATGCCTTTCGCTGTCTTTTTAAGTTTCGTAACTGATAGTTATAATACTTGACTGTTAAAATACTCCCAAACCTTCGTAGAATAAAGGGTTAAGCGGTTTAATTGTTATAGTTGCGGCGGTATTCATTCGGCGATATTCCGTATTGTGCCTTGAACATTTTAGAAAACTGTGCACTGTCGGTGAAATGGCATTCAAAAGCTATTTCCGTACATGATTTGTTGGTCATTGTAAGCAAGTCACATGCACATAATAAACGGTTGTATATAATAAATTTATTGGGACTCATATCATAAGCTTTTTTAAAACGAATCCGAAAGTTATCATAACCCATACCGTATTCTGAAGCAAGATTTTTGACGTCAATATCCGAATTACATTCGTTTTTAAGTCTATTCATTATTTTTTCTAGCGCAGAGGAATCATATTTTTGAGAAATCGAATCTCTTATTAATAAAAGCCTGATTTGTTCCGCATATGATGACATTATTCGACCGTAACCGAATTTCGGAGAGCGGCTTTCCAAATACATATTTGTGATAATCTTTTTAAGTTCAATGAAATTTTGCGGTGTATATACGCCGTTTTGTATTTCGGATGAAATACCCGATGTGATAAAATACATTAACTCTCCTTCGATAAAATGTCTTTCGTCATGAACGGTATTAGGATTTATAACAGCAACACTTCCTTTTGAAAATGAGTATTCGGTATTGCCGATAGTCGTCCTTCCGCATCCGTTAATATAAAAAACATATTCTGTGTTATCGTGTTTGTGCGGCGCAACAAAATGATTTCTGGTCTTGTTGAATTTGAAAATTTGACTCACTTGCGGAAAGTCCATAATCGTTACCACCTTTAAATTAAATTATAAGCATACTATACATCAAATTAATTTTTTTGTCAAGTTTTTTATCAAATAACACAAAAATTTACAAAAAAACAAAGCACGAAATTTTGGCATGGTTTATAATGAATCTATGATGAATAAGGCTAAAATAAACACGGAGGAAATGAATTAATGGAAGATATGAAAGCAAAGAGAATAGAAAAAATACTGTCTGAGATTGAACTTGTCAGACGGACGGAAATACAAAAGCTGCCGGCGAAGTATATAGAGTGCGGATATAAAACCGATAATACTTTGCCGCCCGTGACGGATGAGTGGAAGAACTTTGACGAAAACACGATTATCGGCGGCGTGGATAATCACTGTTGGATATATGTTGAATTTCAAACACCTAAAATCAATGATGAAAGTGAAGATTTCAGATTAAAGCTTTTAAGCGGTTACAGCGGACCCTTTATCTCGTGCCGAAACCCGCAATGTATATTGTATATAAACGGTGAATTGGTCCAGGGTCTTGACCTAAATCACGATGAGTATATATTAAAACCCGAAACGGAGTATAAAATATACCTCTATTACTATTCAGGGATGAACAGCGAAAAATATAATATGAAAATTTCACTTGTTCGTGCCGACAAAAGAATAGAAAAGTTATACTATGATTTTAAAGTTCCGTATGATGCGGCGATGCTTTTCGGCGATGAAGATTATAAACATATCGAAACAATAAAACATCTCAATATTGCGGCGAATTACATTGATTTTACCGAACCGCTCACCGAGAGATTTTTTGATGGAGCGGCGAGAGCGTGCGAATACCTTGAAGATAATTATTACGGAAAGTATGCACCGCACGAGGCAACGGTTGACTGTATAGGTCATACGCATATCGATGTTGCGTGGCTTTGGACATATGCACAGACAAAAGAAAAGGCACAGCGCAGCTTTTCGATAGTGGTTGAATTGATGAAAAGATACCCCGAATATCGTTTCACAATTTCACAGCCACAGCTTTTGGAATACTTAAAAGAAGAAGCACCGACGGTTTATGCGGATATAAAAGAACTTGTGAAACAGGGCAGAATCGATATAGAGGGCGCAATGTGGGTCGAACCCGATTGTAACTTGCCGTCGGGCGAGAGCCTTGTGCGCCAGATAATGTGGGGAAAGAAGTTCATAAAAGATGAGTTTGATACAGACAGCAAGATACTGTGGCTGCCCGATGTGTTCGGATATTCGGCGGCGATACCGCAGATATTGAAAAAAAGCGGTGTTAATAAGTTTGTGACATCAAAAATAGGCTGGAATGAATTTAATCAGATTCCGTATGATTTATTCAAGTGGGTTGGTGTTGACGGAACTGGAGTATCAACGCACTTTATGGTATGTCAGAATATTGAAAGAAAGAATAAAAGAGTTACGTCGTATGTTGGACAAATTACCCCTTCATATGCGTTGGGAACATGGGAGCGTCAACAGCAAAAGGAGTACACCGATGAGGTGTTTATGACATACGGTTACGGTGACGGCGGCGGTGGCCCGACCGAAGAAATGCTTGAAATGCAGCGCAGAATACATCAAGGCGTTTTAGGCATACCTCAAACCGAAATGATGACAACAACGGAAAGTCTGAATCGAATAGAGAGCAAGTTTGAAAAGAGTATCGAAGAAATAGGAAAAACGCCGAAATGGAAAGGCGAATTGTATCTTGAATTCCACCGCGGTACATATACTTCGGTCGGAAAGATAAAGAGATATAACAGAAAGACAGAGTTTATGTTACATAATGCCGAGGTTTTGTCTGTGCTGGATATGTTAAAACATAACGGAAAATATGACAAGAAAACTATTGATAAAACATGGAAAACGGTTCTGCTCAATCAGTTTCACGATGTTTTGCCCGGTTCGTCAATTTATCCTGTATATGACGATGCTTTTGCAATGTATGAAACGGCACAAAAGGATATAAAAGCTGTAATTTCAGATAAGATTGGCGAACTTGCGCAAAATATCAAAGGTGAAAACAAGACGGTTGTTTTCAATCCGAACGGATTTGAAATGACGGATGTCATAAAGAGCGGCAATAAATACATAACGGCGGCAAATATTCCGTCAATGGGATGGAGTGTAATAGATAATACGGATGAGATATGTACGGTTAAAGCTGAGAATAAGACGATAGAAAACAAATTCTATAAGGTAATATTTGATGATGACTTTGATATAATCTCAATTTATGACAAGCGAAACGAAAGAGAGGTAATAAAGAGCGGACAAAAAGCAAATGAGTTGATTATGTATGAGGACTTACCATATTCATATGATGCGTGGGAGATTAGCGTCTATCACAAAGATAAAAAATATAAGATAGACGAGGTCATTTCGTATAAACCAATATCAGAGGGCGCGAGAGCGGGTTTTGAGGTTGTTAAGAGATTCAGAAACTCAACTATTACACAAAAGATATATCTATATAACGAACTCGACAGGATAGACTTTGATACCGTGGTTGATTGGCATTTAAGACACATAATAGTCAAAGCGGCTTTCCCCGTTGACGTGAACACAAACAAGGCAACATATGAAATACAGTTCGGAAATATCGAGCGCGAACATACCGAAAACACAAGCTGGGATGTTGCAAAATTTGAAACTTGTGCGCACAAGTGGGCGGATATTTCGGATAACGGTTACGGAATGGCGCTTATGAACGATTGTAAGTACGGTCACAACGTGGTTGATGATTCAACATTACAATTATCATTGTTGCGTTGCGGTAATAATTTTGATGAAAAGCCGAACGACCAGGGCGAACATATTATGTCATATTCCATAATTCCGCACAGCGGCAACTATATCGATGCGGATATAGTCAGAAAGGCATATGCGTTCAATAATCCGATGATTGCAAGAGAGATAAACAATTCGGA
>CAKSGG010000212.1 GCA_934454215.1 uncultured Clostridia bacterium | reverse complement strand
GGATTCCACCTATCACCTCACAGAGATTCTCCACAAGCTTTCAGCTTGTTTGATATAATCCCGATGCAAGACGCATTGTGACTTTTTGCATAACACCGCAGCTGAGTTCGAGATTTTCGGATTACGGAAAATTTCTTATAGCGCCGCATACAGACATAGTATTTACACAATCCGAATCTTTCACAAATTTCTCCGACAACTCAAATATCTGTTTTCTGTTTATCTGTTTTTCGGCCTTTCACATATACATCTTTAATGCACATATTTTCATCCGTGATAACAAAATTCGCCCACTTTCCCGCCTCTAAAGTTCCTGTTACATCCAAAATGTTAAGTACCTTTGCCGGATTATATGTTGACATTCGTATTGCGTCATTTCGGGGTATTCCTGCTTTTATAAGATGTCGCATGTTATCATACAGATTCGATGATGCTCCATTAATAGTACCATCCTTAAGCCTTGCAAGACCATCTGTTACATCAATCTCGCAATCATCATTTTTGTAATGCCCGTCCGGCAATCCTGCACAAAAGAGCGAATCGCTGATACTGACAATTTTTTCTGCGCCGAATATTCTATACGCTGCTCTGAGCATAGAATCGGAAACGTGCATACCGTCACATATAAGTTCAACATATGCCCCCGAATCCATAGCGGCACCAACCAGTCCCGTATCTCTGTGGTGAAAAACCGGCATGCCGTTAAAAAGGTGTGTTACCATCGACGCTCCCGCTGTAAAGCCCTCCATGCAGGTTCTGTAATCTGCAGCTGTATGTGCAAGGGATATAACGATGTTTTTTGATTGTTTTTTTATAAATTCCAATGAGCCGTCAAGTTCCGGAGCTATATCCATGATCTTTATCAAACCGTTTGCTGCCCTTTGATATTCCTCAAACATTTCTTCACTTGGAGAAAGCAAGTATTTTCCATTGTTACCTCCACGTTTTTCATATGTGAGAAAGGGGCCCTCAAGATTTATTCCACATAAAACAGCACCATGTGAATTTTTATAATTTGCCGCTGCACTGAGTGCCTTGATTAGCCTGTCATATTCAGCAGGCTCTGTTGACGGACAAACAGCTGTAATTCCATGAACAGCTTCATATTCGGTTATTGTATCAATAGCCTCGGCAGTTCCGTCCATAAAGGAAGCTCCGTTGCAGCCGTGAAAATGCAGATCAATCAAACCGGGGATAACATATAATCCTTCTGCATCAACTACTGTATCGCCGCTGCCTTTTTCGGAAAAATACTCTCCATCGATATACAAATTCTTTTTTTCAAATCTAAACTCGCTTGTATATACCTGTGCATTTTTTATAATCATAATACTCATCACCTTTTTATCCTGTCTGAATCAATCAAATCCGTCAGAAAACCGTACAGATCATCGCTTTTTTTCTCATCAGAGCAATTATCATCTTCCCTGCACCATGACCATTCCAACTCAAACCAATTTATATTTTTTTCATATGATATGCCCTCTAATTCGTTTAATTTCTCCTTCAGATATCGTTCCCATCTGATTTTGTAAAACCGTGAAATCAACCCTGACCATTGACGATTGGCATAATCATGCTCACCTGCATCTTCCGACATACAATACGGACCGCTGACCGTTATTTGCTGCTTTGCATTAATTACATAAAGTCTCTTGCTGAAATCATCCAGTGAGGTGGATATTTTTTTTGCAAGATTTATAAATCTGTCAAGCCGATAGTATTCGCAATTTGCAGTAAGTTTTGCCATATTATCGGCTATTTTTATAAACTTATCACCGCAAGCTTTAAGTTCCGATACATTCTTTTTATTGTATGCGTCCGACATTAAATCATAGCACTTTAACGCGCAGTTAGACAAAAACTGTTCGAACACGGAAACAATATCATATATGTATCCATCGCTCGCCGACAGCTTGTCGTAATCCTCAAGCAGCAATCTTGCAGACTCCTTAAATTTATCCGTATCATAGCCAATTATTGCATTTCCCCAAGTAGACGCCTTGTTCAAATTAAATTTTGGTCTTGCATTGACCATACTTTCCGGAGCACCTTGCCCTAGCATATTAAATTCAGCCTTGTACACGGTTTCTGCCAAAATATCCCACGCTTTCTCGGCAGCTTTGCTCTTTGCTCCATATCTTCTTTCGGCATATGAATGGAGCCAGTTTTTAATATCGGTTGGCTGTGCAAAAATTTTGGCATTTTCATGCCATACCGATTCAAACAGAAAATCATATAAAACCGGATTGTTTTCACTTGCTTCACAGGTGATTCCGATTCCGCAAAAACAACTGCAATTATTCAAAACAAGCGGAATATCCCTTGCCATATTATCCAAATGTCCGTGAAGTCCAAGCCTGCCTCCAAAATTGTTCAGCATGCAATATATCCACGGCGTGTCATTAAATTCCTTCGTGTATCCATAATACGGATTTCCGCTGTTCCCGTTATTGAAATGCGGAGTTTTTTCTGCGTACAAATCCAATATCAATGCATGCTTTTTTCCGTCTTCAACATCTTCAATGCCGGCAAGTAATTCGGATGTCGGGTTGTTTTGCCATGATTGAATAACCCATACTGCATTCGGATTTGACTTTAACATTTCCGAAAGAATTATTTTGGAAACTGCTCTCGGAGACATTTCTCCCGTAATTCCACCCTCGTGAAATGCATCTGCCGCATAATAAATTGATTCGTTGCCAAAAACATACTTTTGAGCCATATAAAATTTTTCCGCATATTTTGAATATGTCTCGCTGTCGGTTTTCAGCATGGCAGGGCGCTGTAATGCACACCATGTCCCCTGCGGCACTATCTCTGCCATTCCGTCACACCTCTTTATATCAACAGGTACCATTCCGCTATACCCCTGCAGAATCGGCTGCATACCCAACTTTTTCATTTTCAGATGATTTTTTCTCGCAAGATTTACTCTCATTTCAAACCATGACTCATTCAGCGGTCCGCCGACAGAAAACTCATTTGCCATACAAAACCACGCATAATTTGCCGGTCCGGTAAGAAATTCTTTGGCTTCATTATGGTTATAGCCCAAATCAATAAGAAATCTTCTCCAAACCTCCTCCTGTCCGGTTATATCGAGCACTGCATTTACTCCGTTCAAAGCAAGCCAGTCAAGCTCTTTCTGCCATTCATCATCTCCCCAAAACGCAGATGTATATGATAATGTGCAATAATTATAAGCATACCTTATTTTCGCTTTTGTTTCACGATATACCGGATATTCGGGAAAAACAACGACATTCGGCATTGCTGTCTGATCTCCGACCTGTGAAATACTTACCTTACAGAAATATTTTAAATAATAATTCAAACCCATTGCAAGAGAAACGCCGCAGTTTCCCTTTATTTCAATTTTTTTGTCTGACCGTTCTATGTTAAAATAGTCATATTTTTTCTTTTCACCGATTGTAAATTTAAACCAATCCCTATACTTTGCACCCAATCTTCTTTCAATAATTCCGTAAACTTCATCAATTGTTTCTTTATCACTGACCGAAACATTGTATTCCGAGTCCTCAAAGCTGCAAATATTTACTGTTTCTCTGTCAATAACCGGTGTGTGACTTTTTCTGCCGCTGAACATAACCTTTTCAAAGGCAACCTCGGGCGATTCGGAATTATATTCGTAATATATCCTGATTATGCGTGCCTCTTTCCCATTTAGTTCATAAACATCACCGTTGTCGCTATCGCATATATCATGATTGTTTTTTATTGCAACACGGTCAAAATTTTTTCCGTCAAGACTTGTATAAAGCGAATATTCCGAATAGCCGTCGGACGAATTAAACACCGACACGGTGTCCAGATAATAATTTTCTTCAAGCGGAACATCAATGCTTTTGGGATACAAATTCAGAAGATTTACACCCTCTGATTCATATACCTGTATATTTCTGATATCGTTCCCGTAGAGATATAAGCTTGATGAAACGACAGGATTGTCGAGCGTAAGTTCTTGTCCGCCCTGTTTGTTTGCCGCTGTTTTACCTACCGGCAATAGTGTATCAACAATTGAATTTTGTATACGTTTTATCTTTATTTCATTATCCGACTCCGCTTTAACCATTACAATATTTTTATTCGCCTCAAAATTAATTATCGTTACATTGCCTTTTGAATTTATCTGAAAACTATGTATTCGTTTCATATTACCAAAAGTCCTCCTCATATAACCTTGGTTTTTCTTTAATTTCCTCTGTTTTTCTCACAATTTCGAAAATTCCATAATGAATTTATGAATAAAATCATTGTATCCGGTTTCTCGCTCTGTGATTATACCTATCTCAGAGTTCCTCCCTTAGAGAATTTTCATTTTTATTAAGGTATCGAGCCTGTGTTATTTCTAAGGGAGTGAACTCCTTTTTGTCAAACGTCATTTTTCTCTTGACAGGAATGCTCCATTCAGTTTCTCTTTTCTTTAAATGAATCTTTTTCGTAGCAGCCGGCTGCATGCGCCCCGCCAAAATCACCGTTTTCATCTGTGAATCCAAACGAATACAGCTTACCATCAACATTAAACCTTAATCTGAACACGGTATTGTTTAGAGAGTTTATACTAAATCCGTTAAATATCAATTCGGCTTTTGTGCTGTCACCATCAAAAACATTTGATTTAGCAATTACATTTCCATCCTCTGAAATAATTTCGGCAAAAACTCTTCCTTTTGCATTGACATAAAAATTGGTTTTGCCTTTCATTTCGAGTTTTCTCGTCAGCAAGCTTCCCGTACCGTTCATGGATACAAAGCCGTCACGTCTTAATTTTGCAATTCCCGTTGCGCCGTTCATATACATTCCGTTATCAACCCACGGAACATGCTTATATCTTTCATCTCCCGCAAAGCCGGTATAATAAATCCACAATTCATCATCATGAATTATCAATATTCCGCCCACAGACTGTATATAACCTCTGTCCCATGAGCCCTTATACAT
>CAKSGG010000211.1 GCA_934454215.1 uncultured Clostridia bacterium | reverse complement strand
GAGTAATTGTTCTGCATCTATTCATAATCGGATCTGCCGCACAATCGCCGGCTCGCATCATGTTTCCGAATTGACGTATTTTAGGGCCCATATATTGCTGACGGAATTCAATCAATATTTCAGGATTAATTTTTTTCAGCCGTGTTACTATTTCATCAATCAGTACTTCAACAGCATCTTCAAGTGACTCGATATCCCTTCCGGGATCATAATTCATTGATATTTCAGACAAAATAAAACTATCAATAAAATCAAGTTTGAACCCATCAAGCCCCCAATCCTTTACCGCACGTACGTATGTATCGGAGATGTGTTTTCTTACATCGGGGTAGCGCGGATCAAGCTCGCCCATTTCATTTTCTTCGCTGTAATGAAGAAAATTATCTATAAATTTATAAAATGATCGGGAATATTTTCCTACAAACGGCACTGCATACCATAAAATAAATTTCATCCCAAGATTATGAACAGCATCAACAAAAGCTTTCATATCCGGAATTTTTGATGGAGTAGGTTTCCAATCGCCGCAATATGCATATCCGCGTTCCATGTTATCGGTCTGCCAGCCGTCATCAACTATAACGGTTTCCATGCCGAGTTCTTTTGCTGTCTTACACTGTTTCAGTATCTCCGCCGGTAAGGTATTCTGATGAAAACTGTACCACGTGGAATACATCGGTAGTTTTGCGGTTTCCGGAATATAAGTACACGGTAATTCATTTTCTTCCCACCATTTTCCTACATCATAATAAACATCGTAAAACGGTATGTATCTTGTATCAATCCTTATTGTTGTATGGTATTCCTTAATAGGTGCAACGGGCAACGTAAAAAATTGTACCTTGCACATCATTGTAACATCTTCTTCAATAATCCCGGTTTTTATCTCAATTGGAGTTGCCGCATCAAGTAAAGAAATATTCAACTTGTTATTATTATCCGCACCGATAATTCCATGAACAGGCGCACCTGTTCCGAAACGTGACTTTGTTATTCTATTTTTCCAGTCATATCCCAAACTTTTATTATTTTCATCTAATACATTTATGTTTAAATGTGAAAACATTCCTTCTGCCGGCATAACCCATTCAATGCTTATCATTTTCGGCACTTGCTTTTCGGGAAAGTTCACATCTACTTCGATGAACATTACTTCGGTGCCGTTACATTTTATCTTTGTATTTACGCCGTCATATGCTTTTACGTTAAATTTCATTCAATCACCTCAAAGTCAAATTGTTTACCCGGAACACACTCTATGATTGTATAGTGGTCCTTATATTCTGCATGATGATTTGTAAGTATTCTGCCGCTTATACAACACACATGTGCGAAATCGGGCAGAATACTGCCGTATATCTTTCCCCCATTCCACTTAATCGAAACAGTAAATCCGCCTCTTGCACGAATACCCTCAATACTTCCCTTTTTCCATGCTTTCGGGCATGCAGGCAGCACATCTATGACATTCATACCCTTATACCGCCTATGACTTTGCAAAAGCATTTCTCCGATTGCAGAACACATACCGAAATTTCCGTCAATCTGAAACGGCGGATGCGCATCAAACATATTCGGATATATCGAATGTGAAAACATGTTGTCAATATATTTTGCAGCAGTTTCGCCGTTACCCAAGCGTGCATAAAGATTTGCTATCCATGCATTTGACCATCCTGTTGCACCGCCGCCGTTTTCTATTCTGCATGCCAGCGTTTTCTTTGCAGCATTGTAATACTCGCTGTTCTCTGTTATAAAATCTCCCGGGAAAAGTCCGTAAAGCTGTGACAAATGCCTGTGACCTTTTTCCGTTTCTTCCAAATCGGCTCCCCACTCCGCAATTCTGCCGTCTGCTGTAAAGGACAGCGGTTTAATGTTATTATATATGTCATCGTATTTTTTTGAATCTACTCCAAGTACGGTACAAACCGTGCGCATATACCCGAAAAAGTCTGTCAGTATACTTAAATCAAATGCAGAACCTTCCGTAACTGCCGATATTTTACCGTTATTTTTAAACCTGTTCTCGGGAGATGTGGACGGACATGTTGTATATTTGCCGTCATCGTCTTTATAAATCCACATTGTCAGAAAATCCGCCGCAGAAAATAAGACATCAGCATATTCTTTCAGAAATTTTTTATCTCCGCTGAAGATATAATGCTCCCATATGTGACGGCACAGCCAAAAACCGCACATCGGGCAGTATCCCCATAAGGTATCATACGGAATACCCGTTTTTTGCCTGTTACCATTGTCGGAGCAATATTCACGGTTATACCGCCACAAGTCGGAATTATGCCACGCCGCCCAGCCGTCAATACCGAAATTATTTCCTTTATTTTTAAAATCACGCAGCAATTCAAAAACAGGATAATGACACTCGGCAAGATTGGCGGTTTCCGCAGACCAATAATTCATTTGCGTATTAATGTTCATTGTGTAATTGCTGCCCCACGGCGGAAGTATATGTTTATTCCATATTCCTTGCAGATTTGCCGGCTGCGTCCCCTTCCTTGATGAAGAAATCAAAAGGTATCGTCCGTAATCAAACAACAATTCCGCCAGATTAAGGTCACCTTTATAATTTTTAATTCGTTCATCAATCGGTCTGTCATTATCCTCGCCCAAAGTAAATTTTACTCTGCTGAAAAGTCTTAAATAGTCATCAATATGCACTGCTTTTATTTTATTGTAGTTGCGGCATGATTTTTCTGTAAGTTGCGGCAGCGGTGTAAAGAAATTCGTTTTAACATCGATATAAAGACGCAAAAAGGACGCATCTACAACCTTAAGGCTGTTTCCGAGAGAAATGATTTCACCATCCGATTCCGCGCATATTTCCGTCCTGAATTCTATGCTGTCTGCACGCTCATAAGAAACGGTGTTTTTATAAAGGCAAATATCTGACGGACACCTTCCGCTCACAATAATTTTGTTTCCTTTTGACTCTGCCGTATGTATAAGCTCACAGGACGTATAGATTGAAAACGTCTGTTTTTTGCATTCTATGCTGTATACCATGATATTTTCCGGTACGGAAACAAATGCTTCTCTTTTTATTTCTTCGCCGTCAATATAAAATTCACTTTCGTATACTGCTGTTTCCAAATTGAGACTGCGTGTGTAACCGCTTATTTCACCTGATACATTTTCCGTTTCGATATAAATATTTCCGGCAGACAGGTATGATTGTGCGTGTCCTTCGTGCATGCTTTCGCCCGTTTTGACATCTGCATCATAATACCTTTTTTCTTTTATAAGCCGACGGATTTCATCGAGTTCTTCAAGAGAATGCACATGTTTTTGTTTCTCCTTCAATCCAAATGTCCCGGACCACAGGGTATCTTCATTAAGCTGTATGCGGTCGCAGAATGTTCCGCCGAAAAGCATCGCTCCGAGACGGCCGTTGCCGACGGGAAGAGCTTCGTTCCAACACTCTGCGGGTTTATTATATTTTAATTTTTTCATATCTGTTTTACAAGAAGTTCAGCCACGCAATCTGCCGAGTATTCGCAAATCGGATTGCCGCACTGAATAATTGTTTTCTCCTCCGGGAAATAATCGTCAGCCAAGTAATCGCTGCCCCAATTAATAATGATTTTCTTTTCTTTTTTGAATAGATGTGATGCCCACACCAACATATACGGTTCCGTCCAAAACGCATCTTCAGCGCTTAAATTCACTATCACAAGATCATACTTTGCCTGCAGCTCATCTATATCATCTTGCCAGCAAACTCTTGATGGCTCGTCATAAATATAATGTTCAATATCAGCCGAAAATCCTTCATTTTCCAATCTTTCCTTAATTAAGCGGCATGAATCCCTTCCTGCATCATCGCATGCTTCAAGAATAAGGATTTTCTTATATTTGTCCGTTGATATCGGGAGCATATTGCTTTCATCTTTCAAAATCATCGTACTTTCTTTAATGGTTGCCCTTGCAAATTCGTCCGCACGCTCCGCAGAAGGCTTTTCAAAACTTTTTTCCGCAAGTGCCTTTTCCCGAAAAGTTCTCATTTTTTCAATTCTTTCAAGCGCATCATCAAGACGGCTCATTGGGATTTCACCATTTTCCAGCTTTTCGCAAATTGCGTCTGCCGCTTCAATCGGCGGCCACAGCAGCAAATCTGCGCCTGCCGCAAAAGCCTGCACCGTTTCCGCAACAATATCGCCTGTTGCCATTCCTCCCATTATCAGTGCATCGGTTACAACAGCTCCCTTAAATCCGAGTTTTTCTTTTAAGAGTTTTGTGGTGAGATCATGTGAAAATGTTGCTATTGGATAATAGCCATTATCCGACTTTTCCGAAAAAGAACGCAGTGTTACATGCGTTGTCATAACACACATTACATTTTCATCAAAAAGTTCTTTGTACAAATATCCGTAGGTATCCCACCACCTTTCAAAATCCATTGTATTTTTACCCGGTGCATAATGCATATTTACCGGATTTGTCAAAAGTCCCGGGAAATGTTTTGCGGTTGCGCATACTCCCTGGTCTTGTATTCCGCGCACAACGGCGCGGTTACACTTTGCAAGTTTTTTTACGTCCGGAATTTGACGCATAAAATTCATATCTACCGCCGGTCCCAAAATCCAATCAACATCGTTGTCATTCATCTGCATTCCGAGCAGTTTCCCGAGAGTATAAGATGTATCCTCGCGTCCCGAATACCGTGCCGAACACATAAAGTGTGCTTGTTTTTGACCGTAAACCGTACCCGCGTCAGCACACACAAGCATTTTGTGTTTCGATGCGGCGATGCATCTATGCAAAGTCTCGCGGCGCATACCTGTACCAAGTTCCGGCATCTTTCCGCTCAGAATATCAATATTCTTTGTTTCATCAAAGTACATACCGCCGACCGGATATTTTTCAAAAAACTTTTCCGGCCCGCCGTGTTTGTTTATTTCACGAATTGTTACCACAAATGTCATTAACACCTTTTCTTTTAACGTCATTTTACTGT
>CAKSGG010000210.1 GCA_934454215.1 uncultured Clostridia bacterium | reverse complement strand
TTTTAGGCGCTGCCGATAAAGTTATTGAAGCTGTAAAGAGCGGAAAAATCAGACATTTCTTTCTTGTAGGCGGCTGTGACGGAGCACGCCCCGGGAGAAATTATTATACGGAATTTGTAAAGCAGACTCCGAATGATACGGTTATATTAACTCTTGCCTGCGGAAAATACAGATTTAATGATATTGACCTCGGAACGATTGACGGACTGCCGAGAATAATGGATATGGGACAGTGTAATGATTCGTACAGTGCTATAAAGGTTGCCGTTGCGTTAGCCGAGGCATTTGGGTGTGAAGTAAATGAACTGCCGCTCTCAATGATTCTTTCGTGGTATGAGCAGAAAGCGGTTTGTATATTACTCACATTACTGTATCTTGGAATAAAGAATATACGTCTTGGTCCTACTCTGCCTGCGTTTGTGTCGCCGAATGTATTGAATTATCTGGTTGAGAATTTCAATATTGCGCCTATATCAACGCCCGAGGAAGATTTAAAGGCTATACTGGGATAATGAAAAAGCAGAAAGTCAAACGGTCAGTAGCTGTTTGACTTTCTGTATTTATACGGAGAAACGCCGATATGCTTTTTAAAACAGCGTGAAAAATAATATGCGTCCGAGAAACCGCATAAAAATGCAATGTCGGACACAGAATAAAAGCGTGATGCGGTAAGATACCTCTTTGCCTGTTCAAGCCTTATTACGGTGAGATATTCAAGAGGAGTGCGCCCTATTTCCTCTTTAAAGCAGTGGCGCATATATTCGTAGCTGACACCTATTTTTTTAGCGGCGTCCGAAATAACAAACTGCGGATTTGAAAGATTTTGAGTCAGCATATTTTTTAACTGAAAAACAAATTCATATTTTGATTTGCTTTTACAGTGTTTGATTAAGTATTCATAAAACGCTCCGATGAGATACTGAAGTGTATTTTTATAATTGCCGTCTTTTTGAATATAGTTATTGTATATCATTTTGGCTAACTCCGTAATTTCATGCGTTGTATCTTTAAATATGGCAGGTTCGTTTGGCAGCGGCGTATCTGTGAGCTGAATAAACATATCAGAAAACTCCGAGTTGCTGTAGTGTGAGTGTGAAAAGTCGGGAGGAATTATTATTACGCTATACGGGAATGTGTCATTCGGAGTGGTATCCGTGGAGTGTAGCCGAAAAAGGACAAACTTTCGGACATGAAACAATGGGATATGTTGCCGATGTCGGAAGAAATGTAAAGGGCTTTAAAATAGGCGACCGTGTAACGGGACTTGGCGGCGGAGGATATAAGGAATACATAGTTATGGAACCTCAAAAAACCATGCTTATTCCCGAGAATATTAAGGATGAGGATGCTATTGTTGAGCCGATAGGCTGCTTGATGAGCGTCGGAAGCCGTATGATGCCGAAACTTCTTGATGATGAAGTTGTTGTTGTCGGAACAGGATATATGGGCTTGGGAATGGTATCAATGTTTAAGGCTATGGGGTACGGGCGTATTGTAGCGGTTGATTTGCGTGATGAGGCACGTGAAAATGCTCTTAAATACGGAGCTGATGAGGTTTATCACCCCGATGAGCTTGACCCTAAGTTCTATCTTGACTGGAGAACATGGGAGTCGCCTGATTTAACGAGGGACGGACATAAAACGGATATTTTTCATATCGGATTTCAAAATGTTATGGAATTTAGCGGAACTCAAAGCGGATTAAATCTTGCGGGAGCGCTTGCTTGTGCGCACGGCAGAGTAGGCGTAGGAGGTTTTCATAATGATTGTGACAGAATTGTTGATTTTAAATTATGGAACATGAAAGCTATAGAGGTTATAAATTGTCATGAAAGAAGAATTGATTTTGAAACCGAGCTTTGCAGGCGAGGCTTGGATTTGATTTCAAAGGGAATATGGAAATTTACCGGCGCAACAAAACACATATATTCTATGGAGGAATTTGATAAGGCGAATTACGATATGGAAAATCATACAGATAACTTTATCAAAGGAGCAGTGAAGTGTGATGAATAAAACTGTTGTTGTTACGGGAGCTTCGCAAGGCTTGGGACTATGTTTGGCAAAAGAAGGAATTAAAAGAGGATATAAGGTTTTTGCTCTTGATATAAATATAGGCGATGAGCTTGCTGCACTTGACGGCTGTGAGAATTATATATGTGATGTGACGGATTATAATTCGGTACATAGGTGCAAAGAAGTTATAGAGCAAAAAGCTTCCTGCGTTGATATTCTCTTTAATAATGCGGGAATATGGCTTGATAATAAACGTTTGATGATTGATGACCCCGATTTTGATTTTGATATTATTTTCAGGCAATTTGACGTAAATGCCGTAGGCGTTGTCAGAATGATGCGTGAGTTTTTGCCTTTAATTGAAAGGTCAACGACAAAGTCTGTAATAAATATGTCCTCCGAGGCTGGTTCTGTAAAAGATTGCTGGCGCAAGGGCGAGTATGGGTATTGTATGTCAAAGGCGGCGCAGAATATGGCAACAAAAATTTTACAAAATGCTTATCCGCAAATAACGTTTTATGCGGTTCATCCCGGGTGGATGATTACTCCGCAGGGAATGGCAGGAGCAAGTAAAGACGCAAGTCCGAATCAAGCTCCGTCGGATACGGCGAAAAAGCTTTACGATATGGCTGAAGATAAAAAAATTGAATATTTGTACTGTGATTTCGAGGGCAACAGACTGGAATTTTAAAATATAAAAAGCGCAGATTTGCGCTTTTTATATTTTGGTAAACAGTTCAAAGTGGTTTTTATTGGTTTTTAATATTCCTTCTTTTTGAAGTTTTGAAATTTCAAACGACATTGCTGACCTTTCCACACACAGAAAATCCGCAAGCTGCTGACGGTCAAACGGAATGTCAAAAGAAAGCTTTCCCTGACGAACCGACTCGGCGGAAAGATAGGATAAAAGCTTGTCTCTTGTTTTTCTCTTGCTCATATGAGTGATTTTATCATTAAATAAGAGTAATTTTTCCGATAATATCAGTACCAAGTTTCGTATGGGCAGGGGATACGGCATTGGCTTTGATATATCCAGCATAAGGATTTTGCTGTCATGCTCCGATATAACGCTTACATTCAGTACTGCTGTTTTAATTATTGCAAAGGGTTCGGCAAACAGATTGCCCTGTTGTATTTTTGATATAACATTTCTGTGCCCCCATAAATCTTCCTGAACAATAACGGCAGAGCCTGTTAAAAGCATTCCTATGCAGTCGGTTGTTTCGCCCTCGCGGAGAATATATTCATTTTTTTGTTTTTGAATAATTTGCGCACCCGTACAGTCAAGAAAATCAAGTATTTCATCATCACTCATTCCCGAAAAAAGAGGGCTTGTTTTAAATAAATATAAAAATTCTTTCATAAATTCACTCCTATGTTGGAATTACAACAGACATCTTTTAAACATTATATTATAATATAACCGTAAAGTCAAGAGATATTAGGAGGATTATATAATGAAAAGACAGATTATAAAAATAAACGAAGAATTATGCAATGGCTGCGGAGCGTGTGCAAACGCCTGTCATGAGGCGGCAATCGGAATGGTTGATGGAAAGGCGAAACTTTTGCGTGATGATTTTTGTGACGGATTGGGAAATTGTCTGCCCGTATGCCCTACGGGAGCGAGAATGTTTGAAGAAAGAGAAGCGGCTGCGTTTGATGAAAAGGCGGTTATGGAGAATAAAATGAGAAATAAGCATACGGGTTGTCCGGGGCAACAAATGAAACAATTTGACAGAGCTGCCGAGGAGGTATCCGAACAAGTAAAAATGCAGAGTGAGCTGGCACAATGGCCATGTCAAATCAGACTTGTTCCTGTGAATGCTCCGTATTTTGAGGATGCAAGACTGCTTATTGCGGCGGATTGTACCGCATATGCTTATGCCGATATTCACAGAGAATTTATGAAAGGACGTGTGACGATTATCGGCTGTCCGAAACTTGATGATGTCGATTATACTCAAAAGCTCGCGGAGATAATAGAAAATAACAATATAAAAAGCATAACGGTAATAAGAATGGAAGTACCGTGCTGCGGCGGTATTGAAAATGCGGCAAAGACTGCGTTAAAAAACAGCGGAAAGTTTATTCCGTGGAATGTTGTAACAATCTCTACAGACGGAAAAATTTTGGATTTTTAATGCGAAAGGGAAGTAAAAACTGTTTTTACTTCCCTTTATATATTATTTTGAATTTTCAACGCTCAGAATTGTAGAAACATTTTGAAGCTCGATACTGTTAAGGTTTTTGTTATCATCGGTGTAATCATAGTTTGGATTGACCTTATACCATGATTTACCGTTGAAATAATTTTGATATACCTCCATTTGGAATTTACGGCCGTGACGGGCATAAATTTCATTTCTTGCAAGACCAAGCTTGTCCTTTGTGAAATCTTGAATTTCCGACTTCTGAATAAGCTTTGTACCCGAGTCGGGGAGTATATAATCACCGTCATAGTATGTCATGCTTGTTATTTCATAAACCGTATTGCCGTCATAACGACCGTTTGTGGGTTCGGCAGATATAGTAATGCTCTTTCCATGAACCTGTTCCGTTGTGCTGCCTGCGGAAACGTGTGCGTAATACATAACACCGTCCATATTGAACGTCATGAAATATTTATTTGATGGCTGGTCATAAATAACCTTATCGCCTGTCACAAGCTTAGATACAATCTGACCCGAAACAGAACCGCTGTAATTATTTGTATTTGTTACGGCAGAACCGTTTGATGCGGCAGAACTGCCTGAACTTCCGGAAGTGCTGCTTGCACTGCCGGAGCTGTTATTAGAACTGCTGCCGGAATTGTTTGAACTTTCCGAACCGCCGCTTGTGCTGCTGCCTCTTGAATTCGAGCTGTCTGATGAGCTGATTGAGGCGGAAGAACCTGAGTTGCTGCCTGAAGAAGAGTTTGTGCTCTGATTATTTGAGTTTGATGAGCTTTCAGGCTGTTCTGTTGCTGTTTCTGCCGATGGAGCAGGTGTTGAAACAGCAGGTG
>CAKSGG010000209.1 GCA_934454215.1 uncultured Clostridia bacterium | reverse complement strand
GTATATAATTTTGCAGTTATCATATCCGCTGTCATCATTTGTAAACTCTATTCTTTTTTCAAGCTTATATGTTCCGGCATGAATTAAAATCTCAATCGGATTCTTTTTTTCAATTTTTCTTACAATATTTCTTGCCGCTTCGATAGTTGCCACAGGGCTTCCCTCGCTGCCGTCGTTTGAATCCTTTCCGTTCGGACTTACATATATTTTTGTGATTTTTTCCGCTTTATCTTCGGCATGAACCGAAATGGACGAAAAAACCGCCGAAATTGATAAAACCGCCGCAAGTATAACCGATATACTTTTTTTCAAGCTGACATCCCCCTTTTTATCTTACATAAATTTTGCTGTTTATAAGCGGCTTCATTCCGCTTATGCTGTCCCAAATATAAAGGCAGAGATAATCGCCCTCCTCCGGCTCATCATTTACGCTGAGCTGTATCTTGTTAAGACCGCTCGGAATATTCTGCCTTGTTCCGGATAAATTTTTAAGCTTTCCGTTTTCGCCGAAACGTGCTATAATAAATTCATCTGTTTCGTCTGCCTCGGTATCGCTTTGAAGCCACACATCAAGCTTTATTTTCCCTGACTCACACTCCGCCGCTGCGTCTGCCGCATACAGACTTCTGCCCGTTGTTGTAAACGATGAGATTTTGTCTGTACAATCCCACTCATTTATCTCATTTAAAGCCTGCTTTGATATGTTCTTCGCCGTAATCTTCCAGTAATACTTCGTATTCGGCAAAAGACCGCTGATTTCCGTACCCCTGTATATGGTTGTACCGCTTGAAACAACATTTTTAAGTTCTGCGTCCGTTGCAACAATATATTCATATTCGTCTGCAAAGTCTGCCTGTTCCCAATAAAGAGCCGTTTTGTCCGAACGCTCGGTTATACCGCCGTCTTGCGGATAAATCTTGCTAAAGCTTCCGCCCGTATTCATGCTTCTTCCCTGCATTCCTATTTTTGAAAGGTCAAAATCCGAAAGAAGCTTAAATTCACCGTTTTCGGAAATATTTAATTTCTCCGCCGCTTCGTCCGTCAGTCTCCAGTCGTGATTTTTTGCGTCCTCAAATACGGATAAATCTTTCTCCACAGCGTTATCAACGGTTACGGTATCGGCAAACTCGCCGCCGCATCTGCCGTCCATTAAAACCCCGCTCGGCGAATCATATTGAAGTGCCGATATAACATTTCCCGTTACATCTATATTCTTCGGATTAAACTTTCCTGTGCTCATTATATCTCTGTAGTTTTCGGCTATCTGCGGATATTTCTTAATAAGCTTTGAAGAACCGTATGTTTCGGCAAATTCTTTCAGTTCATTCAATCTTGATTTATAGCTTTCATTATCCTCAAACAAATTCTCTCTGTTTGTCATATCCGTGTTTCTTACGGCATAGTCCATTCCCGCAAAAATGTTGTTTTTAACCGTATTATCTCTTCCGCCGTTTATATTCACTCCGTATGACCCGAAATATCTTCCGTCGTTCGGCTTATACTTGCTTATATAATCATTAATTATAATATTATCGTGAACATACTGTCCGCTCATGGTATCATCAAGAAAAATAGCCGAGGTATGCTCTGCGTCCTTATATTTTTCTATTCCGAAATCGTGCAGATAATTATATGAAATATCCGTGCCGTACTTTGTCCATCTTCCGCCGTTATATATGCCTCCTGCGTCGGCTGTATCTCTTATAAGGTTATACAGCTCGTTGTATGAAATTTCAGCGTCAGCTCCCATTACCGATACGGCTCTGTTGTTTGACAGATGAATAACGTTATTTTTTACCTCCGCTCTCGTTCCGTAAACCTCTGTTCCCGTTCCCATAAGGCGTATATCAAAACCTACATTGTATATATGATTATTCAAAATCTTTATCCCCGACGGAATAAGCTTTGAAACCTCCTCGTTGCTTTCTCCCGAGGTTATATATATTCCGGCTCCGTTTATACCCGAAAGTGTGGAATTTTTCACAACAACGTTCGGCGTTTCATATAATGCAACAGCCTGTGAGCCTATATTTGAAAAGCTGCAATTATCAATCGTTACATGATGACATTTCCTTCCGCAAATTGCGTCTCCGTAGTTCTGCGAGATTCCAAGCCCTCTGAATTCAACATATGACACATAGTTCAGGTCTATCATGGAATTATACAGTGTAGAAAATTCTATTTTATCGCCGTTTTCTATATTTTTCGGCGGATAATAATAGAGAATGGGATGCTCCTTGTCCGTTCTGTCTATGTAAAATTCGGACGGCATATCTATTTCCTCCAAAAGATTAACAGCCGTCCATCTTCTGTAAGGAGCGGTTATTTTGCTTCCCTCTTCAAGAGTTATAGTTTTGTTTTCCTTGTCTATATTCGTAACTCTTTTCCAGTAACCGTCATAGCATGTTGCAAGATATCCGTCTATAAACATATAGTCCGCCTTGTCCCAGCGGAGAGGATTTACCTCATCAAAGCTGAATTTTGCGGGAGTATCCTTACCGTCGCTTATAACCTGCGAATTTCCGTTTGCGTCCTCAAAATTATTATATCCTACATTCGGCCATCTTGAAACGCTCTGTTTCTTTCCGTTGAAAAACAGCATAAGCGGAGAAAAACATCCCTCGGCGTTATCAGATGACGCATTCGAACCGATATAGCTGTGTCTGAACTGAACCTGACTGTCGGTAATTCCGGCATCTGACATATCCGCATACCAAACCTTGTCTTGAGCGCTAATCGGAAGCCTTGCCTTTATTTCGGCGTTATCCACCTTTCTGAAAAGCTCCGGCGCAAGAACGGCTGAGCCTTTAAATATAACCGTGCCCGGCTCCTTTGCGGCATATGTTATAAGTCCGGCTTCACTTCCCGAATCGGCTTGAGCGTCAAATCTCACGGTTTCCGAAAATCTGTATTCCCCCGGAAGAAAATATACCGTTACGGGGCTTTTCGGAAAGCTGTTCTTTATTTCTCTCACTCTTTTTCTTGCGCCGTCAAGCGTTTTAAGAGGACCTTCCTCCGTTCCCTCACTGCTGTCATCGCCCTCGGGCGATACATAAATTACTATTCCGTCCTTTTTTAAAGCTTCGATAGACCTTGTCTCGCTTATATCCCCACACACTACCGTTACCTTGTCATTTACATTTGAATACGGAAGTGTACACATATATGAGCCGTTCTCGTCAAGACCTACTATTTCAATATTTGACACTGCGTTCATAGGCTTTTCTGCGTCTACTATATCCTCCGCAGTTTTATCGTTTTTCATAAGCATTACGGTGGCAAGACAGCCGGCATATTCTTTTCCGAAACTGCCCTCCACCTTTAAAATATTATCCGTTTCGCTCACGCTGTCTATAGGCATTGCTCCTGCCGCAGCTTGAAATGCAAGCATAAATGCGGCAGCCGCTGCAATAAAGTTTATTTTTTTCATATTTATGACCAAATCCTTTCATAAATCCTATTTTACTGCCTGTTCAAATAATGTATTCATGTCGGTAAAGGAATCCCAAACGTTGCACACTATATTATAATTTTTGTTTTCTTCAAGTGTAAATTCCTTTTCAAGCGAAACGCTTTGTCCCGTGCTGAGGCTTTTTGAAACAGTCTTTATATCGACAAGCCTTGAATATGAATCCGTATTTTCATAAAGTCCTATCATCAGAATAAGCTTTTTGCTGTCGGCACAGCTATTGTTATTTACAACTGCCGAAGCCGTTACTTTATTTCCCGTTCTGTCCGATAAATTTTCAATTACGGTTGTTCCGCTCTTTAATGTCATCCCCTTAAATTCAAACGGAACTTTTTCGGTTATAAACGATAACGAGTTAAACACATATTTTGATTTGTCATCGGTAAATTTCACCTTTTTTGATAAGCCAAGACTGTATTCCGTTTCATATTTAAGCGAAGTCTTAGGCTTTATTTTAAATTCTCTGCCCTCGCCCGAAATTTCAAGTTCAACATTATTTCCGTCGGAATCCGATAATGTAATTCCCATTTTGAGCGTGTCGGCATTTATATTATTTTCAAAGCCGAGAGTAATATCCGTATCTATAGGCACTCCCGTGCTCCCGTTTTCTATTGAATAATCTACGTTTCCGAAGCTTGAATCAATATATGACACATTAAGCGGTGCATAAGTTTCGCTGTCGTTGCGTCTTGTCATAAGAACAACATTGTCTGTTTTTAATTTAAATGCTATTCTGCTCTCTCCTTCGGCAACCGCTTTTCTGAGTGCCTCGGTAACATCTATTGTAAAGCTTTTATTTCTGTAGTTTCCTTCTATTGAATCTCTTCCCGCAAGCTCGGCATTTTCGCACAGAGGTTCCATTATGTTATATGTAGCGGAGTTTTGATTCCAGTCCGTTCCTATGCGGTAAAGCTCTGCCGTTATATTTTCCTGCGTATCAAGTTCGCTTCTGTCCGATGTTTTCATTGTAACGCTTGCCGATGATATATTCTCCGCAGTAATATCTCCAAGCGCAGATATATCATATTTTATATAATGAGCCGAATCGTTATACGGACCTATCCAGCCCTCGCCCGTACCTGTCGGCGTATCTCTCGAGGTATTATTTAAAAGTGACTCATCTGTTGCATATACCGTAACAGGCTCGGCACAATATTTTCCAACTTCTTCGTTAAAAAGCTGTACAAACCTGTCCTTGTCCTCCGTTACACCCGCTACAGACTTATATATTCCGTTTTTATCGGATATACTGTCGTATGCCGACAGCGAAATACCCAAGGTTTTTGAATATTTATGAATTAACTCATCAAATTCCTCAGCACTCTTTGAGCGGTTAATTATCGGAATTATATTCATAAGCGCTATTTCTTCATAATTTGAATATATTTCCATAAACTCATCAAGACTGCTGACGCTTTTACCGCTTGCAAATGCAAGTGCAAGCGAGTCTATATTATTTTTTAAATCTTCCTCTGATATTCCGATAAGGCTTCCGTATTCTGTAAGAAAGCTCTTTATATCATCAATATCGCTTGTATTCATTCCCGAAATAAGTTCACCTATCCACTCGTTCGATAATTTTATTTTCATGGGCGCATAGGT
>CAKSGG010000208.1 GCA_934454215.1 uncultured Clostridia bacterium | reverse complement strand
AATGAGGAACGCTATCAGTTTACATGGCCGGACAAGAAAAAGTCTGTCCTGCTTGCAAATGCACCGATAAACAAAACCCTCCGCCCGTGCAGAGAAGAAAGTGTTGATTTTGACAACACCGAAAACCTCTATATTGAGGGCGACAATCTCGAAGTGCTGAAACTTTTGCAGGAAACATATCTCGGTAAAATCAAGATGATTTACATAGATCCTCCGTATAATACGGGCAATGACTTTGTGTATGAGGATGATTTTGCCCAAGGTACGGATGAGTATCTTGCCAACAGCGGACAGTTTGACGAGGAAGGCAATCGAATGGTGCAGAATACCGAGAGCAACGGTCGTTTTCATACCGACTGGCTGAATATGATCTATCCACGATTGAGAGTTGCCAAAGACTTACTTGCAGATAATGGCGTCATTTTCATTAGCATAGATAATCGTGAAAGTGCCAATTTGAGAAAGGTTTGCAATGAGGTGTTCGGCGAGCGGTGTTTTATCACAGATGCAATCTGGCGTTCCTCTGATAATAGCAATAATGATGCAAAGCAGTTTTCCAATGACTATAACTCTACCTTGGTGTATTCAAAAAACCCTCTATGGCAACCAGAAAAGCAGTCTGATGATGAAAAAAGAAAACACTTTAAGAATCCAGACAATGACCCTAAAGGTCCATATTTCGACGGAAATCCGTTAAATTCTCCCAACTACCGGGAAAATCTTTGCTACGATATTGTTTCACCACAAGGAATTACTATACATCCGCCAAAGAATGGGTGGAGATGGTCTAAGGAAACTTTGACTGAAAAGTTGGAAACAGGAGAAATTCGGTTTACTGAAGATGGGAAAAACATTCGCAGAAGAACTTATTTGTGCGACATGGAGGGATTACCGCCGTCTAACCTGTGGATAGATTTTGATAAGACAGGGCACAATCGACAAGCAAAATATGAACTTCTTAAGTTGTTGCCTGAAGATGTATTTGATACTCCAAAGCCAGTCAAGCTAATTATGTATATTCTTGGATTGGTCTCGGACGGAGAGAACGATATTTATCTTGATTTTTTCAGCGGTTCATCCACAACCGCTTCTGCAATAATGCAAACAAATGCTTTGGATGGTGGTCACAGAAAATTTATTATGGTTCAGCTTCCAGAGAATCTTGATGAAAATTTAAAAAAAGCTGCAAATGACAAGAAAAGAATTCTTAAAAATGCAATAGCGTTATGCGATAAAATGGAGAAGCCCCATTTACTGACCGAAGTTGCGAAGGAGCGCATCCGTCGGGCCGGAAAGAAAATCAAAGAGGACAATCCTTTGACAACGCAAGACCTCGATATTGGCTTTCGTGTTCTGAAGTGTGACAGCTCAAATATGAAAGATGTGTACTACAACCCTGTCGAAATTGATATTTCTATGTTCGATAATTTGGTTGATAATATTAAAGATGACAGAAAGCCGGAAGATTTACTGTTTCAAGTTATGCTTGACTTGGGTGTGCTCCTTTCAAGCAAAATTGAAGAAACGGTTATTGCGGAAAAGAAAGTGTTTAATGTGGCAGACGGTTCCCGTTCCCTGATTGCTTGTTTTGACGAAAAACTGACAACCGAAACCATAACGGCTATTGCCAAGCAAAAACCGTATTACTTTGTTATGCGTGATAACGGCTTTGCAGATGACAGCGTTGCAACAAACTTTGAACAGATTTTTGCAACATACAGTCCGGATACGGTAAGGAAAGTCTTATAAGAGTGTGAAGTTTGGAGTGTGGAGTGTGAAATTATGGACAGAGAAAAGACGGTTAAATATAAAAGCAAGAAATTTGCTGTCAGAATTGTAAATTTATATAAGTATTTATGTGAAGAAAAGAAAGAATATATTTTATCAAAACAATTACTTCGCAGCGGTACAAGTATAGGTGCTAATATTGCCGAAAGCGAATGTGCAATAAGTAACAAGGATTTTCTTTCTAAAATTTATATATCCTTAAAAGAATGCGCAGAAAAAATCTATTGGTTAGACTTATTATTTGATACAGACTATTTAACAGAAAATGAATATCAATCAATAAAAAGTGATTGTGAGGAATTAAGAAAAATGATGTCATCAACAACAAAAACAATGAATTCCAAACTCCACTCTGCACACTCCAAACTACCGAAAGGAGGAACGACTGAAGGTGAAGTTTAATTTTAAGATACAACAATACCAAACTGATGCGGTGGATAGCGTGGTAAAGGCGTTTTTCGGGCAAAAATTTAGTGCCAAGCTGGTGTACAGACGCGACTTGGGCATCGAAAAGTTTGAAAAAGGTATTCATGGTGAGGATATTAACTGCGGAGAAAAAATAACATGGGAAGATATTGAAGCTATGCATGATGACGAGTTAGGTGAAACCGGATACAAAAATAATGATATTTCTCTCTCTGACGAACAGCTTCTTAAAAACATACACGATTTGCAGTCTCGGAACAATATAAAGCTGTCCCCCTCTCTTATCAGGGATTTGGGCAGATGCAGTCTTGACATTGAAATGGAAACCGGCACGGGCAAAACCTATGTGTATATCAAGACGATGTTCGAGCTTAACAAGCAGTACGGTTGGAGCAAATTTATCGTCGTTGTGCCGAGCATTGCTATCCGTGAAGGTGTATATAAAACCTTTGAAATTACCGCCGAGCATTTTATGGAGCATTACGGCAAAAAGGCTCGTTTCTTTGTGTATAACAGTTCTAACCTCAACGCACTTGACAACTTTTCGCAAAGCAGTGGAATAAATGTAATGATTATAAACACGCAGGCTTTTGCATCTTCGCTGAAAGAAGACGGAAAAAGCAAGGAAGCGCGCATAATTTATTCAAAGCGTGACGAATTTCAGTCCCGCAGACCGATTGATGTTATTAAGGCAAACAGACCTATTATCATTCTTGACGAACCACAGAAAATGGGCGGTGAGGTTACGCAAAAGGCACTTAAAAACTTCAATCCGTTATTCAGCATAAACTATTCGGCAACGCATGCAAAGCAGCATAATCTTGTTTATGTGCTTGACGCCCTCGACGCATTTAACAAACGGCTTGTTAAGAAAATTGAAGTTAAAGGTTTCGAGGTTAAGAATTTTAGGGGCACGGACAAATATATGTTCCTTGAACAGATCGTTTTATCCTCTAAAAAGCCGCCTATGGCAAAGATGGAGATTGAAATCGGTTATAATAAATCAATCAACCGTGAAACAAGATTACTCGGCGTCGGTGATGACCTTTATTATAAATCCGAACAAATGGAGCAATACAAAGGCTTTACCATATCTGAAATTGATCCGCTCAAAGGCTCGGTTACTTTTACAAACGGTGAAATTATTTATACCGGTGATGTTGTCGGCGATGTATCCGAAAAAGATATGCGCCGCATTCAGATAAGAGAAACTATCCTTTCACACTTTGACAAGGAAGAAAAACTCTTTAATATGGGTATTAAAACGCTGTCGTTATTCTTTATTGACGAGGTTGCAAAGTATCGTCAGTATGGCGAAAACGGCGATGAAATTTTGGGCGAATACGGTAAAATCTTTGAAGAAGAATATATAACTGTGTTAAATGAATACACAACGCTGTTAGACACACCGTATCAAAAGTACCTGAAAGAAAAATGCAGTGATGTATCAAAAGTACATAAAGGCTATTTCAGCATTGATAAAAAGGGACACGCCGTTGACAGCAAATTAAAACGCGGCAGTGAGTTTTCCGATGATATATCGGCGTATGATTTGATACTTAAAAACAAAGAGAGGTTGCTCAGTTTTGTTGAACCGACGAGATTTATATTCTCACATTCGGCACTTCGTGAAGGCTGGGACAACCCGAACGTATTTCAGATTTGCACGCTGAAACACTCCGACAGCAACACGGCAAAACGCCAGGAAGTCGGACGTGGACTTCGCTTGTGCGTAAACCAATCGGGCAATCGTATGGACGTGCAGAGTTTGAGCGAAAGCGTACACGACATAAATATGCTTACTGTTATTGCAAGTGAAAGCTACAAAACTTTTGTGTCGGATTTACAGTCGGATATTAAAACCGTTCTTTATGACAGACCCACCGTTGCAACAAGTGAATACTTTAAGGGCAAATTTGTTAATGTCGGCAGTGAATCAATGATAATTGATGACAAAAAAGCCAACGCAATAGAATTTTATCTTATTGCAAACGGATATGTTGATATGGACAGAAAAATTACCGACAAGTACCGCACCGATGTTGAAATGGGTACTGTTGCTCCACTTCCGGCAGAGCTTATACCTATGACAGACGGCATACAAAATTTGATACAGGCTGTTTATGATGACAGTGTGCTTGACAAGATGATTTCAAATGGTCATGATACAAAGGTTAAGGATAACCCACTAAATGACAATTTTTATAAAAAAGAGTTTCAGGCTCTATGGAAACAGATTAATCACAAATATGCTTATACAGTTGAATTTAACAGTGATGAGCTTATAAAAAATGCGATAAAGCATATTGATGAAAAGCTGTTTGTGTCACAGCTCCAGTACACAACCACTATCGGCAGACAAAAAGAAGAAATGAACGAATATGAAATTGAGCGCGGAGCTTCTTTCGGTGGCGAAAAAACAAAAACCAAGACGCTACAACACAGCGAAACAAGCGGCATAAAGTATGACCTTATCGGCAAAATTGCAGAAGGCTGCACCATTACAAGAAAAACTGCTGCAACAATTCTAAAAGGTGTTCGTTATGACAAGATACTGATGTTTAAGAACAACCCGGAGGAGTTTATTACAAAAATAATCAGACTCATAAACGAACAAAAAGCGACCATGATTGTTGAACATATTTCGTATGATGAAATCGGCGGAGAATACGACAGCGGTATATTTACTGCAGAAAAAACATCGCAGGATTTTGATAAGGCATTCAGAGCAAACAAAGCCATACAGGATTACGTGTTTACAGACGGCTCGGCTGATAAAAGCATTGAGAGAAAATTTGCGGAAGATTTAGATGCAGCAAGCGAAGTATGCGTTTATGCAAAGCTTCCGAAAGGCTTTCATATACCTACTCCGGTCGGAAACTATTCTCCCGACTGGGCAATAGCGTTTTATGAGGGTACGGTCAAGCATATATAC
>CAKSGG010000207.1 GCA_934454215.1 uncultured Clostridia bacterium | reverse complement strand
TTTTCGCACTTCCCTGCAACGCACGGAGTACACAAATGCACAAGTATCATTATCCTCAATATATATCATCGCACACAAAATTCCGTTTTTGTTTTATCGACCGATATTTATCGCAAGCGTATCGTCGAACGTGCTCATATACTGATTTAGTACAGAAAATGCTTTTATTCAGTTATCAAGGAGCAACAAGATAAATTATTATCTTTATAAAAAGCATATCACTATGCCTTTTATAAAACCAATAATTTAGGGGGAAGGGGCTTTCCCGTCGGCTAATATAATCAAGGATGAAGTGTTCATTTAACCACGTACCCGGAAAAGCCCCGCATATTTTTTATGCCAGTTTATATGTATGTATTAAATGTATTAGCTTTTGTGTTAAGTGATCCTTTAAATCAACATTAACGCCGATATATTCATTTCCGCTGCTGTCATACAAAGTCATTGATGCCAATGTATTTATATACGGAGAATATATTGACACAATTCTGTTAATAGACTCTGCATCACCCGAAACAGCTTTCTGAATTAATTTATAGTCCAACGCGTTATTCATCTTTTTTCAACTCCTCAATAATTTTTTTCAGCATTTTCAATGCTTTATTTTTGTTATAGCATACCATCTGCCGACTCATACACATAGCTTGTCCGACTTCTTTGTCACTGAGATCTCCCCAAAACTTAAGTAGAAGAATTTCCCTTATGTCTTGACTGACCTGCATTAAGGCTGAATACAACAGTTCATCGTGTATAGCCACATCAAAAAGTCTTGTCTTGATATTTTCACAAAACGTTTCGGACGGATATGTATCTCTATATAAAGTTACAGAATTAAGATCATACTCACTTAACTCTGAAAAACTGATGTAGTGTGTATGATAATTCTTTGTTATACGTATGTAGTCCTTTAAACAATTAGCAATGGATTTCTTTATATAAGCATCAAATCTGTTGCAGGCACCGTGTTTTGCATTCATTTTTTCACCCCCGCGGAGGGATGAAATTTAACTCTGCCCATTAATATAACGATTAAAAATTTAAAAGTGCAAAAAAATGCTAAAAATTTATTCAAATGTTTTTTTGCATTGTCATTCATTTTAACCATTTCCTTTCATTTGAATTTTTTTGACAAAACTCAAATGAATACGGCGGCGAACGACAACAAATTTTGCAGTTTTTGCGTAATAAAAAACAGTCAAAACGTTTCACGAAAACCGTGAAGGTTTTGGCTGTGCAATATGGGATTAGTCCTGCCACGCCATCGTCTGGGGAATCGCTGTTGCATTTATGCGTGGCCTTTTTCGACTTAGCACGCCCCATATGATGTAAAATGTAGAATATGCGTTGTTTCACACTGTTCAACTCCATATGCACGGCTGCCCTCCGTGCATATATCTGAACTATTTATGCAACATCAAGAACAGTCATACCAGATTATATTTCGTTTTTGAGCATTATAAAATTGTTCATCTTCCGAAATTACCATAGTACACACCTCTTTCTGGTTCTGCATAATGTGTTATTTTTCGATTATTTTATGCTTTTTCGCAACAAACATTAAAAGGCTTGATCTCAACATTTCTGCTGAAATCAAGCCTTTTAAACCGTCAACTAATTTTTTCTTCCTTTGTTTCTGCTCTCTCATAATTCTGCTCCAAAATATACATTCTGCATACCTATCGCCATCCGTCGTCCAGCCTCCATTGGTTGTACTGTTATTGCATTTATGCACGAATACCATGTCAGCATCCAGAAAACCGATTTCACAGACACCCTATGCCGCCAATACCATTTCCGTCAGATCTTCTCATTCTTGCAATATTGACAACAATATCGGCAAATCCTTATTTTGATATCTTCAAAGAATTTTCTTTCCCATTCGGTACCGCCGTTCATTATAATTTCCTCAACGTTAAAGCTTGCACCGAAAAGTTTGTTCATTTCGTCCGAATTGCCTTCCCTGAACCGCCTTGAAATCATAGTGCCGCAGATAAGATTTGCAGGCTTTATCATGTATTCATCAAGATTTTGAGAAAAGTGATATGCCAGCGGCTGTAATCCTGTAAGCTGCTCCTTTCTTGCCTGCCAATCCGGAGTTTCATAATAATAGAATTCGGAAGTTACATCTACACCAAGTTCACGCCAGTATCTTACGACCTTGTTTCTGACTTCCTGCACATCTTCCAGGCTATAGCCATGCCCTGCATCTGCCTGTGCGTGCATGGCATCAATATGAATTGTCCCGGCTTTTTGAATCGGTAAAAAATCACATAAGTTATCAATTCTTTTCTGTAAGTATCCTTTTTCCCATTCCTGTTTAAGACTTATAATATAACTTATTTTATTGTTCCAAATATAACCTGTGCAAAAACTTTTATCTTCATTTAACGATATCAAATCATTTTTTACATACTCATCCCACAGAGGACTGTCATCGTAAGCATCCTGTATATTTATATGCAGACTTACCGTTGTGTTATATTTAAATCCTTCCTCCATAAGCCATAACAAGCTGTCCCGTGCATTATTATCACATGTTCTTTTCAGATTTTCATTAACACAGTCCCATGACGGATATTTACTATCATGACCTAAATACTGCCACCCGACAAGATAAACGATTTTCGGCATATTGAGAGTCATTTTATCAATCTTTTTTATGACTTCCTAAGCCTCTTCAAAATTTTTATACACTATGCACTTGTCATGCTCCTCATTCGGTATCGCCAAAAACAATTTATATACGAAAGTCTTTGTATAATCATGAATATACGGTTTTTCAGGTTTTAATGTCTTTGTCCAGTCATAAGTTTCACCCGAAATTTTTGTCCAATCGATTTTTGCCATTTGTTCTTATCCTCCAAATAATTATTTTTACCTATACGCTTTTCACAGATGTACTCAAATCAGCTTTGACTGCACTGCAAATGGTTAAAGTCAAATTGACATTTATTCAAAAACTCTCTTGCGATAAGGTCTGCACCGACTCTGTTCGGGTGTATTCTGTCCCATGCTATGCTTGATGAATGGCAATACTCAAAATATTTATCAAACATTGCCTGTAAATCTATTAGTACACAATTATGTTTTTCGGCAAGCTTTCGGCAAATATCCGCATATTCGGTCATACGAACCCTCATCGCATCGTTTTTATACGGTTCCATATAATACGGCGTCATTACAAATATTCCTTTAACGCTGTATTTAACCGACGTAATCATTTTTTCAACATTTGTTTCATATTCTTCCGGAAGAACCCAGTCTCTTTCAAAGGACGGCGAATCAAACTGTCTCCATACATCATTTATACCTATTAGGATATTTACCCAATCGGGTTTCAATCTCAATACGTCACGCTCGTATCTTTCCGATAAATCACGGCTTGTATTTCCGCTTATACCCGAATTTGTGACACGCACGCGTACATCAGGATATGCCATTCTTAAAAGACTGTCTATGCTTCTTACAAACCCCTGTCCCAAGTTATCAAATAAACCCTCACCAACAGGATTTTGACTTTCCATATCAGTGACCGAATCACCTGCAAACACGATTCTGTCAAAATCTTTAAAAATCATTTTTTATCATCCTTTCGTTATTTACATTCAATAAACATGCGTTTGTTTTCGGTAATTTCAATTTCGTACTTCTTTCCGCGGAACACACGCGTCACCTTTGCGGGCAGCATCTCCTGCGGCAGGCACGGGTCGATTTCGAGTCCGTTCCACTTCGGTCTTATGCCGAACATATACTGCGTTACAGCAACATACATCCACGCCGCGGTTCCCGTCAGCCAGCTGACATTCGCTAAGCCGAACTTATCGCTCTCCGGCCCGAAAATGTTTGACGCATACACATACGGCTCCGCCTTATACCGCCATTCCCCGGCTTTTTCCTGTGCGACCTCGGCAGCAGCTGATGATAATATTTATACGCATTTTCGGGGCGTTTCAGCATACATTCCGCAATTATCGCCCATGTATTCGCATGACAGAACACACTTCCGTTTTCGCCGCACCCTTTGTTATAGCAAGTCAGCGCACCCTCTTTGGACGGATAATCGGTCGTCATGGACGGCTCGATTTTCTTTATACCGAGCGGTGTATCAAGATACTTTTTCACGCTGTCCATAGCCAAAATCTGCTTATCTCTGTCGCCCATACCCGATATTACCGCCCAGCTTTGCGCATTCAGCCATATTTTTGCCTGAGGTTCGGCTTTTGAGCCGATAAACTTGCCCTCATCGGTTATACATCTTCTGAACCATTCGCCGTTCCACGCGATTGTGTTAACAAGATTTTTCTGTTCCTCATAAATATCAAGATACTTTTGCTTATCCTCGCCCTTTAACTCGGCAAGCTCTGCGATTTGACGGAGTACCGTTCCGAACTGCATCGCCGTCCATATGCTCTCGCCTTTGCCCTTTTGGCACACGCGGTAGAGCATATCGTTCCAGTCGGACGCAAGCATCAGCGGAAATCCGTGCACGCCGCGGTTTGCCATACAAAAATCAATCGACTTTTTGATATGTTCCCAAACTGTCGCACTTCCGCCGTCATAAAATTCCACTGTTTCGTCAAGATAATCAAGTTTTCCCTCTTCCATAATGATATGATAGCAAGCCATTACAAGCCACAAATGATTATCCGAGTGTATACGTGTCACGGGTTCCCAGCCTTCGGTCGGGAAACAGTAATGATTGCAGTGACCGTCCTTATACTGCTGCGTAAAAAGCAAATTCAGCTTATCCTTTGCACGTCTTATGTCAAACGGCACCATTGCCAGAATATCCTGTGCGGTATCGCGAACGCCAATACCGCGGAAAGTTCCTGTTGCATAGTAGCTGATATTTCTTGAAAATTGGAAATTGCGTTCTGCTTGATACGGATTCCATATATTTATCATTGTCTGTGCGTCTTTATCGGGTATTTCACACCGGAAATGCGACAGATATTCTTCCCACTGCCTTGACAGTGCCGAAAATGACTTTTTGACAAAATCGGTTTCTCTGCAATGTGCAGCGCTCTTTTTAATATCATCTTCCGTCATTGTCGTGCCGAGGAAAATATTGATTTCCTTTTCTTCTCCTGCTTTTAAATCCACATCAAGCTGAAGTGCAAAGCACGGGTCACCGCCGTACATGTTTGAGTTTGTGCACGCGCCCTT
>CAKSGG010000206.1 GCA_934454215.1 uncultured Clostridia bacterium | reverse complement strand
TTTCTAATATTATTGTATTATCTTTTCTTTCTCTGATAATTCCAGATGATATAGTCAAGCTGTCTGACTGTCATACTTGGATAATCATTTTTTAACTCGTCGACAATTTTTTCAAGCAAGGCTTGTACTTCATCAACCTTGTCTATTTTTTCGCCCGTTGCTTCTGTCAGAAACTGCAAAATATGTATGTCCGGCTTACAAAAATCATCGCTTCCGCAAAGCATAAATAAATATCTAACCGCAGCGTCGCCCTGCCCCTGTACATTTTTGAGGGCAGATTTGAGAACTTTTTTGTCTGAATTGCGAAAATCATCAAAATTTTCTATGCCATTCGCATGCATTATTTTTGCCCATTGATAAACCGCCTCGGATTTTAATATCGAATTTGAGCCTGCCGTTCTATTCTTGGCTTTTAATACTTCATTTGCAAAATTGTCGCTTCCTATGCTTTCAATATTGCATATCATATCCGATATTGTATGTGTTTTTACATTGTTCTTATCAGTATTTTTTTCTATTCCATAATAATCACAATAATTTTCAACAATTTTTTGCACTTGACTATAATTTTGCAATATTGAATAAATTGCGTCTATAATCGCTAAAGGCAGGCAGGAGTAATTATATTCTTCGCCTAATTTCATATCTGCTAAATTAAGTTTATTTTTGCAATATCTTGTTAATTCGCTTTCTTTCATTTATAATTCTCCTACTCCTCTGATTTTAGTATTTCGAGTGCCTTTTCTGATTCACGATAGAATGTAATATTTCCCGTTTTTATGTAATATATTTTTTTACTTTTATCAATGCTATTTATTTACGCTATTGGTTGTATGCAAAACATTATGCCCTCATGATTTACATCACTACCTATCATATACTCGTAGTGGTCTTTTTTGTCACGTCCGGCTGGATACATTTTAGACAATGTACTTGTTGCTATATCAGTATTTGTTTCGCCCGTTATAGCCATATATGCTGCTACACATTCAACATTCGTAAAACACTGAATTGCCGAATCTGTTTGCAATGCGCTATTATAACGACCAATCCTGACTCGGATTACATAATCATTTTTATCGACGATTATCTGCACAGCACTCATGCGTCCATAAGCTATATATTCTTTATAAGCATTTGGAGAAACTGATAATACAGTTTCATCAGCTTCAAAAACATAGAGTGATGAATCATCGACAAGATGATAGGGCGGGTTATCATATAATAATTCACTATATTTTTTATATAAGTTGGTATATAATTCATCATATTTTTCTATAAATTCAGTTCTTGTGCAAGTAAAATGTTTATCTTGTACAATATCTGTTTTATTGTCGAAACTAAAAAAAATACAAGCCGCCCCGATAAGGCATATTATGCCTATTACTGTTCTTTTGTAAATTTTTTTATATTTTGTGATTTTCTGCTCTTGCTGTTGTTCTTCGTGTTCAGGCAAAGACGCTAAATGTTCTTTTCTCGCCTTTAAAGAATTACAAAAGCCTATGATAGCAGCTATTACACATACACAAATATAAATTATTTTATCCATAATTATCCTCCATTCTACGCACTTAGTTTTCCAAAGTCTACAAACACTTCCGCACTTACATTAAGCGCAAAGCATATGGCTCGCAAGTCTTCTGCATACATAATACATTGTCCGTCTATTATTGCTCCCAGCTTTTCAAGCGGCATGCTGCATTTTTCAGCTAATTCACTCCGCTGTATGTTGTGTTCTGTTATGTACGCATTTACTCTTTCATGTACACGCATTTCTGTAACCCCCTTATAATATTACCGAATAACTGTATATTATATATTATATAACAGCATTTCTGTAAAGTCAAGCTTTTTCTATATTTTTTTCTGAATTTTGATTGACCTTTTACAAAATTTCTGATATACTAAAGCCGAGGAGTGATGTCATGAATTATGAAATTGGCAAGTATATAAGTAAGTACCGTAAGCAAAACAACATGTCGCAGAAGCAGCTTGCTGATAAAATCGGCGTATCCGGCAGTCGAGTATCCAACTGGGAACAAGGACTTAACCGTCCCGATGTTGATATTCTTGCAAGCATATGCATAGCTCTCAATGTTTCACCAAGCGACTTACTTGATATTCACCTTGATACAAATGAATTTACCGCTCATGAACGCAACATCATTACTGCATATCGTGAACACACTGACTTACAGCACGCCGTCAATATTCTGCTTGGACTTGAAAGCAACTAATTGTTATATAGGCGTAATCAATGTTTTAACGGCGTATTCTGATTGCAACCTATAGCTTACAGCATATTAATTCAAATTGCGTACAACTAAAAACAATAGGCACATACAAACAGGCGAGTTGACAATCCCTTTAACAACTCGCCTGTTTAGCTTATAATATTATATAAGCACCATGTTATTTTTCTGAGTTATATAATAATATATTAAATAGAAACAGTCATGACCTTTCGAAATGCTCATAGTTTACTTTGTTTAATATAGTGTCGGTGTCTCTATCCTTGACCATCAATGAATTTGCAGAAACTCTTTCATATCCCGCTAATATGGTATCCACCTCACCTCTTGTTGCCTGTATGCAGTCGGGAGCTTTTATTCCTCTTGATTTTGTATAAATCTTAGCGTTATGAGGATAATATTTCCACCTTGATTGCTTTATCAAATGTTTTGGCTTTCTTTTAGCCTTTACATTCTCATTATTGCTATAAGTACAAAAGTAAGCTGCTAAGCTTGTAGTATCATAAATTTGTCTTATTTTAACTGAGCCATGCTTCCATAAATTTTGAACAACGCTTTGCTGTATAAAAAATTTTTCAACATAGACAGCTGATTTGATTAAAATATGAATATGCCATATACCATTGCCTGTTGGCTCAATAATTCTGATATACTCAAATTTATATTCTTTATAGTGATATTTCAAATTATCGTAAAATTTACGGTAATCATCAGCTGCCTGCTCAAAATTTGTCATTTCAGAACTATACGTGAGCGTTATTAAAAAACTTTCAAATTCTATGAAATTGTTCATGATTAACAGGCGAAGGCGTTTCAGCGACTGTTTAATTGATGTTGTGTTATCAATCTTATTGTTGTTGACTGCATATTCTGAAACTTCACCTGTGTATATGTTAACATAACTTTGTTTGTTTAGTCTTTTTATACCCGATAGCCCAGCTGCTCCTGCTGAAGTTTGGGTTGTTATAACCTCTGCGCGATGCGGCAAAAAGGTTATTTTTGCCGACGCGTTTGCATTAAGCGGTGAATAATCATCATTTAAAAACTCTAAATTATGCTTTGCCATTCAAACCATCCCTTTTTGATAATATTTTTTTGATTTCAGAGTTGCGTTTTTGACACCATTTTTTTAATTGACTTTGTGTACTGCTGCAAGTAAAGTAATCTTCACTCAGCCATATTTGACTGCCTGTGTGTTTCAAAATAAACTGTTTGCTATCATATAGCTTTTTATTATATTTATCACACCACGCAGCAAGTAACGTGTCAGTCTCATCATAAGGATTATATTTTCCGTCGATGATACTTATTGGCTTGCGTATCGGCTCTGAAATTTTTTTTGTTATAATTTCTTTGTTTTTAATTCTGCACCATTCGCACAATCGCTTGTCCTTTCTGTCGTAAGGAACGTATTGTTGTAACCCCGATTGTATACCGCACAATCTGATTGGTGTAATTTGCTGAGCCATAAGCACTTTGCAATTGCGCAGTTTGCGATTGAATTTACGACACCATTCAATTAACTCCAAGTCATTACAATTGAGAGGTATGTACTCGCCATTGGAGTAACGCCGTACAGGGATTTGTTGAAGTTCTCTAAGCTGTGTATTTAACTTTTGTTTTTCCCTCTCTCTGATTTTTTTTGCATTTTCAAGCAAGTTTGGTTTACTGATTATTTTTTTCATTTCCATTCGTCCTTTCTTCTCCTATCGTTTTAATAATGACATCATACCAATCATAGGCTATTTGCTTTGCCTGTTCGGTACTGAGTTCAATGCATTGATACATATAGATACCTCCGTTTTTTTATTTACCCATATGATCTATATCTTTGAGCGGAACATCTAGTTGAAATAAAAAATTTTTTTTATTAGGACATATATTGACATTAGATAAATTAAGTAGTATACTGGCTTTGAGGTGATATACATGAAGTATAAATACATTAACTTTGAAAGTTCTATATGGGGAGAAATATATAAAATTCTTCCAAAAAGTAAAATAGACAAGAGTGAAGAAAATCTTTTATTAGTAAATTCAGTACTTTTTTTAGTAGAGAATAAAGAAAAATATGGATTGAAGCTGCATTGGAAACAACTTGAGAATGATGGTATAAAAAACATATGTGCATGTGTTGATTCAAACAATGCTATTGACGGCAAAAATGTTAATGTAAATTCGTTGCGAAAAAAGTTTAATCGCTGGAGAGATATGGGTGTATGGGAAATGCTTTTACCCATTTTTGATAAATATAAAGAATACCATTTTGTAACGAATGTTGGAACGTATGAGGTGTTTTTAAAATGCGTAAAATTTGCTAATTATAAAAATAAATCAGAGTTTCAGACGAGCGAGTTAAACATGCAATCTGTAAATGCTAAAAATATTGACCAAAGGAAATTAATTAATGAGCAGAAACAAAAAATTCAAGATTTGAAGGCTGACATTAAGTCGGGTTATTGTGAGCGTGCGAAGAAATGTGATAAAAATGAATGTGATAAAAAGAAAATGATAGAGTTGAGAACTAATATCAAAAGCCTAAGAAAAGAAATTGGAGACCTAAAAAAAGAAATTGGGAACTTAAGAAAAGAAAGACAAGACTTTGTTATAGTTCAAAACAAATGCATAAGAAGATTGATTCGCGATGGCTATAATCCTGCATGTCAAAAGAGAGCCAATCAATTAATGGTTGATGTTTTTGCAGAATATAAAAGGACACACAATTATCCTAAGTAAATCGTACAAAAAGCCGACAAACATAGAAATTTGTCGGCTTGTATATTAATAGAAATTAAGTATTTTTGAAAGAGCAAAACCTCCAATGTAATAAAATACACGGAGGTTTTGTTTAATATTGCTATGGTACACCATCAGGGGCTCGAACCCTGGACACCCTGATTAAGAGTCAGGTGCTCTACCAACTGAGCTAATGG
>CAKSGG010000205.1 GCA_934454215.1 uncultured Clostridia bacterium | reverse complement strand
ATAAGTCGGCCCCTCTCATTGCAAAGATTTCACTGCACAAGCTGTTCCTTTAGAAAAGAGGAACAGCTTGCTCGCATCGCTAAAATAAATTGTAATATGACCGATATTAAGGATTTGATGAATGATGATCCCAACAATCACAATATTTCTCATTTAAGATACATGACTGATTTGAATTCTTATAATATGTTTATCACCATTAACGCTACAAAAGACATACTTATCCCGATAACAAGCTTAGCGTTAGGTTTCTCTTTAAATAACACAATCGACATTATACTCGATATAATCAAAGCCCCTCCTTGTGCAGCTGGATATAGCTGCGCCGATGGAATCAGTCCGGCAGCTAATGTTTTATAGTAAGAGCATGCAAACAGACATATTGACATTATCGCGATATATCTCAAGATTGGTTTAAGCGAAATGCAGTCCCTTGTTTTGGATACTCCTACTGAAATCAACCAGCACACTAATAATACCAGACTTGAAATCGCATATGTGTAAAAATTGAATACCGCAACTGCAACGCCATCAGACATTTTCATAAAAAGCTTTTGTGAAAAATCAGATAATCCATTTGATATTCCACACATAATAAGTATAATTACATTTGAAATCGTATGTCTGCTTTTAATAGAATTATTATATGAACACATAATGCATACTGCAACAATCAGTATCGCTACACCTAAAACATGTTTTGTTTCTATACTTTCGCCGAACAGCGCTGTGCTCCCAATCATAGGAATAAGGATTCCAATCATGCAAAAGACGTCAAGCATCATATATGCATCCTTTTTTACAGCCATTAGCCAAAGTACAACAAATGCCGAATTTGCAGCGCCTGATAAAAACGCTATCAGCATCTCCGTTCTATTGAACGCCAATAAATGAATATCATTGCTGAATATGACCGCAATCAATCCGATTATGCTGCATAAAATCATTCTTACGAAATTTGCAAGCATTGCATCTCTATACTCATTGACACATCTACTTGTTTGTTTTCCGCAATATCCCTTTATGGTTCCTGCTGCTAATGACAGCATTAAAAATATGTATCCCATTAATTTATTTCACTCCTGAACTTTTAAATTAATTGTATCTATTATCTCTAATTTTAGGTATTCCCTATGTCAATGCGCCTTTATACCTCTAATCGTTCAACTGTTTTTTCTAATCTTTACAGGTTTCACCTCGTGTCTTAAATTTTGTTTTCGGACTCCAACACCATTCTCCTTATGTATTCTATCACGCATGCGAGAGCATCTCCTATTTGGCAATATCCGGAATTATTCGGATGAATACAATCAGAGTGGTATTTTTCTGATTTTTCACAATATCTGTTTACCTTTTCAAATCCCATCTGAAATCCGTTTATAGGATCAATGCACAACAGCATTGGCGATATAAATATATTATTCCTTTGTGCATTATCAAATTTATCCAATATTTTTTTTGCGGCATGGCTGATAGCGTATCTATACATTTTAGCACTGCCGTTACAGCCAAACTGATTCCCCCATGCATGCTGTTCTCCGCAAATAATCGGTAAATTGATTATTACTTTTATTTTATTTGAACAGTCATGGATACTATCAATTACAGTTTGTGTATGCATAACCAAATCTTTTATTTTATCATTAATTTCATTATACGAACAACCAACACAACTCAAATCATTTGCACCCATAAACAGACTTACCATATCCGGCATATCTAAATTATTCTTTTTAATATATTTTTCAAAGCTAAATTCGAATTCCGGTCTCTCACTTACCATCTCCTCATTGTCATTATTTTTCCTAAAAAGCACACCTTTTCGTACAAAATATTGTCCGTCTGATATTGGGTTATAATCGAATCCGTAATATGAATATGTGGGTGCTGTATTATCAAGTATTTTATCTGCAAAATCCTTATCACCATAATAATCATTTGCATCCACACCCTTTGGGAACAAGAACGGAGAGGCTCCCGGTTGCTCACAAAATCCGGTTAAATACTGATTGTAACACCATCCGCCCCGTCCTTCTTGTTTAATCATTCCGTCAATACTTCTGGTTCCAATTGTCTGAATTCCATAGAGACAAGAAACAATGTGATTAATATATTCCTGTGCATGAGTCATGCTGTCACCTATAAACATGATTTTTGCATAATTGTTTTCTGTTCGATCCGAAACAACAATTTTACTTTTTTTCGAAATAAGTTTTTCCCCGCATTCGTTGTATATCACTATTTCGAAATCGAAATCACTATCATTTTCATTATAATCATTTAGTCTCCAGCAATTACCGAAATTCTTACCGTATTTGCAATTCACCAATACATCCCAATTTTTGTTATACGGATATATAATGTTTTCAAAATAAATGTTAAACTCAGTATGCATTGTCACGATATCCTGTCGCGGAGACATACGCATCACATACAGCGTGTCCGGCAAATTAATTAAAATATTCATTCTTTTTTCCTTTATTTAATGTAACCCTCTTAAAGTTTTGCTTCGTAAATTTTTACATTTTGTATATTGTCACTCACCTTTATTCGATTCGGGACAAATTTCTTGCGGTTTGTTATAAGGGTTCTTGTTTGTGCAATTTCAGTATCTATAACAGTATAGTTATTTTTTTCAAAGTAATGGATTAATATTTTCACCTTGAATTTATCCTCTGGGTATCTGACTCTTGCAATTGAAAAATCAGCAGTTCTTTGCGGTAATTCTTTAGGTGCTATACCAAATCCAAATTGTGTCTGTTCTACTGTATGAATAGCCTTATACATCGGCAAAATATTCGGTATAACATCACCGTATTTCCCGCTGCCGTATTGTGCAGTATTGTTTTTAATATCCAATCTTAACTCGCAAACATTGTCTTTGTCATCCACAAACTGAACTTCTGCCTTTTCTGTTGCACTATCAATATCCATTTCCAAATAATATGAACATTTTTCTTTAATCTCGATAAAATCATTTACAATGTTCATTTTTTGCTCGGTTATATCGGGGAATAATTCGGGCAACCATTTCATACCAAGATTACCGTTTTCATATTGGATAAGCTCACGATGCACTACCATCGATCCCCAATCCATTCCTCCTGTCCAACCCGCAATAATCACTCTGTTATCATCCGTCTTTACTGCCATTGGTACGCAAAGTCCTTCATATACATCAAACCCCTTTGATGCAAAATCTATATATTCATTGTCATTTTTCTCCGTATGCCAAAATCCTGTAAAGCCCATTATAAGATATTTATAGCCATTCCACTCAAAAACCGACGGGCATTCAGATGTATTTCTCATTGCAGCTTTTTCTCCGCACTCAAAACTTATCGTATTTATCGGTTTCCACGGCTTATCAAAATCCTCAGATCTCCATGCCGAACAATCACCATAGCCGGCATACATAATCAATCCATTACCGTTAGAGTACACACTCGGATTCTCACAAACGCCGATAACTTTTTCACCAATTTCAAAATTTATGCCATCATCGCTTACAGCATAGTTTGTCCCATTAGGATATTTTCCCAGCTTTCTTAGTTCTTCATATGTGACAATTTTTGTTTCGCCGTTTTCTTCGCAATATCTGCTAAGCTCTTTTGTATATAACTTATCCTCCGGGATCGTTCGACTGGTATGCAGTCCAAATGCCACATAATATTTCCCTTTATGGAAACACATGGTTCCCGTTCCGGTCGATTCCCATTGTTTAGTCACATCCCATATCGGTCCGACATCTTCCCAATTGACAAAATCACGCGTTATCATATGCTCAAAATGGTGTCCGCCCCCACACCATCTGTTTCTATGATGATGTCTATCGGGCATATATAAAAGATGATATACACCGTCATGGTAAAAATTCACCACATCACCAATAAACGTATTGTGTCCGTGCGGTGTATAATAATTGAATTTTTTATCAATCACTTCATTTTCTCTGTAATATTTTGCTTGATTAACACGTGATGAATACCCTGTTTCCAAAAGATATTCATTATTAATCACAGTTTCCTTTCCTGTCGGTTCTGCAAGCGTTCCGAAAGGTAAATTATGATTTACAACAATTCCGTCATAAACCAGTCTGAAATTGACAGTGTCATATATAATATATAAATCCTTTTTAGTCAAATCATACATAAGAAGATTTATGCCGAGTTTCATCTTTCTCCAATCCGGATGGTCTTTACTGAACAATTCGATTTCTGTTTCAAGAATAGGGACGCAGCCCTTTTCGTCTGTTTTTTGAAAATAACATTCACCTATTTCATATCCATTTAATGATTGTTCATCTTCCGGTCTTAATAAATCAGCAGTAATCTTTGCACAACCGTCGATATTTAACAAGACAGTTTTTTCTTCAGGAAGTTTCTTAAGGCCAACCCGTAACACAAAACCTTCCGGTGAATACTCAACATTTGACGGCTTGCTAAAAACCATATCATTAAAGTCATATTTTTCAACATATCTCTTTATCATTTTGCATATTTTCCTTTCATTTACATTAATCCATACTATGTACTGAATATTTAGCCTTCTATTTCTTCATACTTGGTGACCTCCCAATTTTCCCAGCTAATATTGCAAATTTTATTTCCTTTAATCCTTACACCTTTTAAAGAACCGCTTTTCCATTGTTTGGGCAGAGCCGGAAGTAACACCACACCATTATCATCGGATTGTATAAGCATTTCAACAATTCCGCTTACAACTCCCAAATTCCCGTCTATTTGAAACGGCGGGTGTGCGTCAAATAAGTTTGGGTATGTACCCCCATTATCCAAATAAGATACATTTTCTGCATTCACCGGTTCAAGCTGTCTATTTAATAGCTCAAGTGCCTTTTTACCATCTTTTAGCCTTGCATACAAATTCATTTTCCATGCAAGACACCAACCCGTTCCGCCCATCCCCCGTGACTCAAGTGACCTTTTACAGGCTTTTGCAAGCTCCGGTGTTTTATCGGGTGATATTAAGTTACCCGGATATAGTCCATACAAATGTGACAAGTGTCTGTGTTCCGGTTCGATTTCCTTAAAGTCTTCATTCCATTCTTGTATTTTTCCATTACTGTTTATTTTATAGACATCCATATCATTCAAAGAATTTATAAGTCTATCTTTAAATGATTGATCATCAACTTCAAGTGCGGAAATTGCCTTTAGACAATTTAAAAACAGCTCATATACAATAC
>CAKSGG010000204.1 GCA_934454215.1 uncultured Clostridia bacterium | reverse complement strand
AAAACATTCTTTCAATGCGGTCAACAATTCTTTGTTGTTCGGCAAGAGGTGCAAGAGGCAATTTATATTCCATAACACTTGCTGCTGACAGATTAGGCTGTGCAGAACCATTTTCAGCAAAATCTTGTTGTTGTGTAATAAGCTCCGTTCTTAATAAATAAGCTAAATATTTAGGCAAAACATCTTTTTTTGTACGAATAATGCATAGAGATGATGAAATTGCCCCCATTATATCTGTTTCAATAATAGCAGTTTTTCCCAATGACCCTCTCAAACAATATAGTATATCATTTTTTTGGATCTTTCCAGCTCTAAGAGATTCATATTTTTGTTGAGTTATATAATTAAATTCAATATGTTCTAATGTGTTATTTTGTATAGCACCAGCATTAATGAACGGGACCCCTTCTGTAACATAATCTTTCTTCGAAGGATAGTTACTTCCTCTATCTCCGTTATATAAATTAGATATACTTTTTAGTGTCGTCCAACACCAATTATCAGGAACTTTATAAGGTTGTTCCCAATCTGCCACGAGTGTTTGTTCAAGCTTTTCTTCTAACGTTAATGCCGCTTCACTTTTTTTTGCTTTTGCCATTTATTTCACCTCCGGCACTTCCAGAGATTTTAATTCCTTTACAACGCTCATAAGCAAATCAACAGCCTCTTTAAGCTGTTTTATTGCCTCCTCTCCGCTTTCTATCGGGTCAGGCAAATCATTATAATCCAAAACGGATTCGTCGGGAATCAGACCAAGGTCAAGCCCTTTGCCCTCCGCTTTAATTTTTTCTCTTGTATATACGCACAGCCGCTCATCTGATATATCATGACGGTTTTCGGCAGTATACGCTTTTTCAAAGTCTGCAAAATGTTCTTTTTTCAAAGGTGTTGTTTTGCCGAACGAAGGCATATTTGTGCGGAGGTCATAAAACCAAACCTCTTTGGTGTTATTCTTATCATCTTTGCCCCGTGTAAAGAATAAAACATTTGTCTTTACACCTTGGGCATAAAATATACCTGTCGGTAATCTCAAAACCATGTTGAGATTACATTTGTCCATTAAGTCATTACGAATTTTTTCTCCGTCACCATCAGCAAACAGAACATTGTCGGGCAGTACCACAGCGGCACGGGCTGTTCCTTTCGTATTAAGACTGCGATATATATGCTGGAGAAAATTCAGCTGTTTATTGCTTGTCGGATATGTGAAGTCGTCACGGGTCGCACGCTCGCCGCCTTTTTTTGTGCCAAACGGCGGATTTGTCAATACTACATCATATCCTTTCATCTGCTTGCCGAAGTTTGAAAGAGTATCGCCAAGATAAATAGGTCCGTTAATATCATGGAGCATTGCATTCATAAGCGCAAGGCGGTGGGTATCGTGAACAAGCTCACAGCCCGAAAAAGCCTTTGCCCTCTGAAACTCCTGCTCATCAACGCTTAAATCAAACAAATCGTCGGTTTGTTCTTTTACAAATTTATCCGCCGCTATCATAAAACCGAATGTTCCGCACGCAGGGTCATTACAAAGCTCTCCCGCTTTCGGCGCTGTAAGACGGGTCATAACGTCAATCAGAACACGGGGTGTAAAATACTGTCCCGCTCCCGATTTCTTTTCGTTAGCATTTTTTTCAAGCAAGCCCTCGTAAAGATTGCCAAGACCTTCTTCTTTTGCAGTGTACCAATCGAATTGGTCTATCGAAGTTATAATCTTTTCAAGATTTTTCGGCTCGTCAATATTAGTCTGCGCACTCTGATAAATTTCACGCACACGGCCTTTACAGCTTTCCCCAAGATATGAAAGCAATTCCTTGTAAAAACGCTTTAATTCTACACCTTGTCTTTTTTTCAATTCTTCCCAGCGGTATTGTTCGGGAATTGAATCTTCCGCACCCGTTTCCTTACACATTTTCAGAAAAAGTATATAAGTAAGCTCGGTTACATACTGATGATATGTTATACCGTCATCTCTTAACACATTACAGAGATTCCATAATTTTGAAACAATTTCTTGATTATTCATGCTATATTTCCCCCATCTTCATACAGATACACATTAAGTTCGGATATAATTTCACGTAATTTACCGCCAAAACGCTTATCAATAACGATAAATCCGCCTGCATTCTTAAACGCTCCGATTTCAAAAATCTGTTCATCCAATACAGTTTCTTCAAGCAAGACTTTTTCAATACGTTTCAGCCAATCAAGCTGATTTTTATTAAAGTCATGATTAAGCTTTAACTTTGCAAATGCGTTCTTTACTCTGGTTTCATGGCTTACAAGATTTGACCCAAGCGCCTGCTGACGAATAAATGCAATAATATCCGCCACAATATCTTGATTTGTCATTTCATTCCACGCTGAATTTAATTGTTTTTCGGTAAATTCATAGCGGTCAAGCTCTAATTTCAGACTTTTAAGACTTTCCCTTGTCAGTTCCGACGGTTTTGTACACACTGTCTTTAACGCCGCTATTTTATTCATATTACTGTTAATAAATTTCTTGAAGTCTTCAAGATAATCTTCGGGTTTTCGCCCCTCGCCGTAACCTCTCGAATGTTCTACCAGTTCGTCGGCATGGCTATCAATAATAACAGGTCTTGAACTGCGGGGCTTATCATTATCGAGAACGTCAAACGCCTCTTTATTAGACAATATATCCTGTACAGCCTGTTTTATATCCGATGTATTAATATGACCCGCAAAGTCCGAAATATTTTTACCGCCTGTTAAATGCGTAAACCGTTCAATTGCTTTATCCGATATATTTCTTTGTTTTCTGCGTAATTTTGCAGCAATAAGATTTATTTGATATGCAAGCTGTTCTTCACTGTCTGCGGTTTTTAAACCGTTAATCAAATCATCAAATTTTGCCGTTGGGTTTGTTACCACAGGTTTCATATTGCTTACCTCTTGAAGTGATTCATAAACGCCTACGGGGTCATAAATTTCAAAATGAGTTTTATTTATTTTCGGGCATAGTCTTGTGGCACGTCCAAGCATCTGTTCAAATAAAATACGGGATTTAATCCTGCGCATAAATACAAGATTGGTTATTTCAGGGACATCAATACCCGTAGTCAGCAAATCAACCGTAACTACAATTTTGGGATATGCTTCATTCTTAAAACGTCTGATAGCCTCCGAAATTTTCTTTTTATTTCCGTTTGCAGCACTGCCTGTTATTTTCATAACCGTTTCATTGTCAACACCGCCGCCGGAATATATTTTCTTCAATATTTGCACAATCAAATCCGCATGATTATCATTGACGGCATAAATCAAAGTCTTGCCTTCACCGTCGGGATTTAAGTCCCATGCGATTTCTTCAAACACGGCTTTATTAAAGTTTTCCGTTATAACCCGATTATTGAATGTATCAATTTCAAACTTCATATCGTCTTCAAGTTCATCACTGTTAAGGACTTCACCTGTGACGGGGTCATATATTGCAAGATGTTCACCCTTGTGATATTTAATACCTTCTATGCGCAGCTTTGTGCGTATATTATGCGGAGCGTCATGGTCAACCAAATATCCATCTATAACCGCCTCTCTGTACGAATAATTAAATACAGGCTTACCGAATATTTCAGTCGTATGCAGAGCCGGAGTTGCGGTCAGTGCCACCTTTACCGCATCAAAATATTCAATTACTGTTCTGTATTTGCTCACATAGTCATCCTGATTACGGTATAACAGTTCCGCATCGCTCATTTCCTTGTCAAGAATATATCCTCTGTGAGCCTCATCAACAATTATCAGGTCATAATCGGTAACCGATGGCATAGTATCGCCCTCAGCATAAACAATTCTTTTAACTAAGCTTTGTACAGTTGCAATATGCACCTTTGTTTCTTTATCAATTTCTTTTTCATCAAGTCCTTTAATGTTATAAATTGAATCAAGAGTCATAAGGTCTTCTATTTTAACTTCCTTAAAAACATCTTCTGCCTGTTCGCCAAGGGCAGTTCTGTCGACAAGGAAAAGGATTCTCTTAAATCTGCCGCTTTTTATAAAACGGTAAATCATACCTAAAATCGTACGGGTTTTACCTGTTCCGGTTGCCATTGACAACAGCGCAGTTTGCCGTCCGTTAATTATTGCTTGTTCTGCCGCCTCAATCGCTTTTATTTGATATTCTCTCAAATTAAGACCGTCGGGGTCACGGAGCAGGTCATAAGGGGTATTTTGAAGAGCCGCATTTGCAAAATCAACATCTTTTTCAAGAAGTTCCGTTATACCCAAAGGACTAATCCAACCTTGAAGTGCTTTCGGGGCATTAGCCGAATTGCGCAAATCAAGAAACCATATTCCTGATTTTGTTTCAATCTGTTTCAAATATTTTCTGCCATTTGTTGAAAATACAAACGGTACTTTGTATTCGCCCCATTGATTAATAATATAATCCTTGTGTTCATCTTTAATTGTTCTTGCATAATCTTTACACTGATAGTCAATCGCAGACATAACATCTATATTTGCCTTCTTTGCTTCAATAACTCCAACAAGCTCAAGACCTATAAACAGTGCATAATCTGCAAAGCCTCTGTTACCAACAAGGGAATCGGTAGGCCATTCGGCAATTGCAAGGTTTCTTCCTTTTTGAGGTCGAGTACCCTTTGAGTAGCGCAAATTATTAGTGTCAACTTCCCAGCCTACTTTTCGTAACTGTTCATCTATAAGTAATCTTGTTTCAGCTTCAGATAGTTTCATGCTTTCTGATGCAGTTTCGGCTTTTTCCGCACGTTCTTTGGATGTTTTATCCGATACCTCGGTTTTTACAGTTTCAACTTTCTTTGAAAGCTCAGCTATTTTTTCTTCTTGTTCCTTAATAATGGAAGCGTAATCTGGAATTTCCTCTTTTACAGGCATAACGAAGTCAGGAGCTATATAACCCCAGTCACCATATACCTCCATAAACCAAACAGAAAGATTATATGTAAGTTGAACAAGTGTTTTTGCATCATCAACCGAATCTGCTCCGGAATGAACTGCATCGTTTCTTGTTTTTCTTAATGCGTAGAGTATATCGTCTATTTTTTTAGGTATTAATCCTTCTTTTTTCAGTAAACGGATTCTACCTGCATGTGTGTTATCATTTTCAGGTTCAGCTATATGCTCAAATGCAAATATCTCTAAAATCAGTCTTTCTCCAAACATACCAAGCTTGTACATACAAACATTCGGGTCAGAATATAAATA
>CAKSGG010000203.1 GCA_934454215.1 uncultured Clostridia bacterium | reverse complement strand
ACAGGCTTGGATATATGGAGCGTAAAGGTAGTGGATTTGGAAAGATTATTAGTGGATATGAATTTCAAATTAATTATAGTGAGGGTAAAAGACCAACATTTCGTTCAGATAGATATCAGTTTACTGTTGTGATGCCGAATTTGAACTATGGTGTCACTCAAGATGTCACTCAAGATGTCACTCAAGATGTCACTCAAGACAAACTGGATGCTCAGATCCTGGACTTAATTCGTAAAGACAGTAAAATCAACACAGAGAAAATGGCAATCGCATTAGGTGTAAGTACAAGAACAATTAAGCGTCATATAAAAGAAATGGATAATGTATGTTATGTTGGGCGTGGGTTCAGTGGACACTGGAAAATTACAGATAAAGAGTAATATGTAATAAAAATGATAGTTGTCCATGAACTGTTAAGAAAATGCATTTACAGTGAGGAGAAAATACAAAATGGAGAGGTTGTATTGGAAAGGAAGAAAAATAAAAAATGCGGTGCTATTTAAAATAAAGGCGTTCTTTCATAAAAGAAGAGATGAACAGGAATCTAAAAAAGATGATTTGTTATTTGAAAAAAGCGTAGTGAAAGAAGTTATAAAGGCTTTTATAAAAAATATTTGCATTATTGCACTGATTTTATTGTTGGAACAAATATTAGTTTCCGAAAAGTGCGATGGTATATTTTCCTATGGCTTACAAAAATGGATAATAAAAACAAATGCGTTAGTTGTAGAGGATAGGAGTCTCCTTATAGATGTTTTGTCTGCAATTGTTGGAGTGGCAGGTGTATTTTTGGGTTTGTATTGTGCGAATATAATGTCAATGTATGCAGAAAAATATGCGAATGCACCGCAATCAATATCACGATTGTTTGAAAATGACATTGTGTCCAATAAATGTATAAAAGCAATTACCAATTATTTGATTTTTTCAGTAGTAGTACTATTTTTGCAGATAATTCAAATAGATATAGGGATAATAATGCTTATAGTGTTAGGAGTAAAGGCTCTTAAGATTATTGTTTCCTTTGCTTTTATGAGTCGTAGAACATATCAATTTTCAGACATGTATTACGTTACGAATGCGGTATATAAAGAAATATACAGAAATTTACTCCATCTTAACAAGGGAAAGATGTTTACACATGATAAGAATTTCCAAAATCATTATAAAAAACAGGTAAAAAAATGTGTTGGAATTTTAGCCGAAATAAACAATTATAATTTGGAAAAAGAGGAAAAGATAAGTGCTTCAGTAGAAAGTTTTATGAAACATAATGTAGCCTTGATATATACATATTGGCAAGAAAAGAGTAAAATTTCTTACGACTCATATTGGTATGATGATAAGGTGGTATATAAAAAATGGTACAGTGCGTCTGACCCAGAAATAGAAATGGCGCTAAAGACGGGCACATTATTAGGATATAATACCGAGAAAAATTATTTGTGGTTAGAAGAAGATATAGAAAAGATAAATGATAATGGATTACAATATCTTATAAACAAAAAGTCTTTTGTGGGCTTAATCAGATGGTTAGGAACATTGGAAAATTTGTCTGAACGTGCTGTAGAATCTGGAAATGTAGTTTATTATGTTGATTATTTGTATAAAATTCAAAAGAAGTTACAAAACACAATAGGCAAAGAGAAGTTCTCATTGGAAGAAGAAATGGCTTTGGCAGAGCACATAGTTGTAAGTTATTTAGGAGTGTTAGTAGGGGTAAGAAAATATATTGAAAAATGGAGTGAAGGGAGCTGCTTTTGTGATGTTAAATTGTTTGAAAGAAAGTCTTGGAAAAATCCAAATAGATTTTACAATTATTTTGATGTAAATAAAATATACGATGGGGTAAAAGCAGAAATCAGGTTGGAAAAGCATAGAATAACTCCAGAATGGTATATTAATCAAGTTGTAGCAAAGCATTATTATGATGAACTATTACAAATATACATAAAAGTGAATGATTCAGTAAATAAGTACATTCCTGAACTTGCAAAAGAGTTACTTAACCAAAAACGAGATGCTGGGGCAATGGTTGTTTTTGCAAAATATAGCGAAGTAAAATCAAAAGTCAATATGCTTGATGTTTTGATTGCCGACAAATTGGATTGGCTATTGGGGTATCACAAAGAACAATCAATTGTTTGGAATGATAAACCCGAAATTGATGTTGCGAAGAATTTTGATTCGATTTATAAAGCAATGTCATCAGAGTGGTGTAAATGTACTAGTAATTTTGTGCTTAATCATTGGGATATATATGAGAATTATCCGGATATATTGGGTGCATGTGCAACATATCTTTGCGACATATTAATAGAGGCAATAGTTGATAATGAAATCGATACATTTGCATCAAATTATAAAAACTTATTGGGAATATTATTGCTATATCAGGAGTATAGCAGAAAAGAGTTAATTGGAATAAAAGAAACATTCCGACAAAGTGCTGTGGTGGCGGTATATAGCAATCCTATTATTGAATATTGTATGATTTCAGGTTACGCATATTTATGGGGCGAGTTATTATGTGATGAACGCTGGAAAGAATTAATACTAGAGGATGCTAAAAGAATTCTTGTTAAGGACGATATGGCGAAAAGATTTTGTGAAATATTAAGTTCTGTTCGGTATAGAATGCCAGCGATTTATAATAGAGATGTGTTGCATACTGGTTGGAAGCAACGAATAGAAAGTGCTTTAAAAAATAGTGGTAATATAATTTGGAAAAGAAATAGGTTTTATGAGGTATATGATGGGAAAAGCAAAATATTGAAAATAGTTTTAAATGATAAAAATTCTCATAATTTATTACGATGCGAAGCCTATGAAATATATGCCATAGTTATTTTAAATCAGTTTGTAGATGAAGAAAATAGATATCATAGTCGTGATAGATGGGAGGAAAAATATTATGGATGATGAACATATGATAATTAGCTCTCGTCAGACTTCCGATTATTTGCCCTACCCTTTTTTTAAAAGAAAAAGAAGAATAAGCTTATATGGAGACATGCTCTTGCAAGACTTTTGTATGCATTTTTCAATTATACTTCGAAAGAATACTGATTATCGATATTTTTACAAAATAGATGTTCCGGATAATCGTCTACTGAATTTGCTCGAATATGATAATGGTATGTTTTTGGAATATGACTTAGATAAACTTCTGGCAGATAATTTGGCAGATCTGCTACATTATGGTAAGTCTTATGTTGAACTGGTTAGAATATTTAATAAAGATAAGAAGCTTATAGGAATTAAACTTATACGCTTTAGAAATAATATTCAAGTACATATAGGGAAGAAGATATATTATGTTTTGAGAAAATGTGATGGAAAGATTGTTACTGGAAAAATAGACACAGAAAATGTAATTTCATTTAAGTTACGAGATATAGGATATTCTAAAAACTATTTTAAAAAGTTATTTAGAAAACTACATAAATATGATACAAATTTTTTGAAATTATCAATGGATAGTAAATCAGGGTTTGAAATGGATGTTTATGAAAAGAAACATGATTACGAACTTCTTAAATTAGGGCATAATGTAAGGTGGTTGGGCAGAAAGTTTGATAATTATTATGTTAATGAACCCTACTTGTTGTATATTAAAATGGAGGAGATGAAACTTAAAGAAGCAATGCTTAGTCAGCTTTTATCAAGGTATAATGAGAAACTTGCCAATGTCGGAAAAAAGTATGGCTTTTTAGGTAAAATATGCTTTGATTCAAAAACATCAAAATATTCAGATTTGTACAAGGACCTTATGAAGGGAATGAAAAATTGTGAAGAAGTATCGGGGGAAATCTAATGAGCGTGACATAATGTCTTGTTAGGTAGACGAAGGTGCTTGGCGGCAATGAACGCTTTGGACTAGAGAAAATGACACATGGGGAAATTGAAATTAAGAAGTACCAATGTCCGAATTGATGTCTGAATAAATGTCCGAATCAACATGAGGGAACTACATGGTATTCAACGGTTGTTTTAATTCCGTTTACTTAGGTATTAACTGGTAGAGCTATACCAGTTATTTCACCAGAGGGAAAATGTAGAAGATGCTTTCTCTGTGAATGGAGTATTTAACAGAGTGGAAGAAAGCGATTGTAAATGTAATAGTCTCACCAGTCTCAAAATATTCTTGAGACCGGTGAGACTAACTCAAATAGAATGCATCCTCAACTTGGGGAACAACTAATTAAATTCATTCATAGCATCCACATAATCCTGCAAACCATTTTCCTTCAATGCAAGCTCGGCATACAGCAGAGGTGTTTCCTTTGCCAACTGGTAAAGATACACAACATCATTCGGGTCATCAAAAATAACGGAGGAATTACATTCCTTACAACTGATAACAAGAACGGAGTTCTTGCCGGTATTGATAATGATGGAGTCTGTGGCAGGCTCATACATACCAAATTGAAAATTAAGATTGTTGTTCATAGTGGTCTCCTTTCCACAGATATTTAGCACCATCAAGCAGATCAATGATGGCTGTAAGCATATTGGTGTATTCTGTTTGCAATTCCCTGATTTCATCCGAAGCAGGAAGTGTATCAGATGTGGCATCAGTTAAGGTAAATGCCTTCTGCATTTCAAGCAGTTGCAGATACAGTGCATTGACAGTTTGCACCAGCGGATATATGGTTTCTTTCTTGCCGACAACGCAGATGCGGTTATAGATGCAGGAACGGACAAAGTAATCTTTCTTCATCATGCCGCTGGCAAGGATACGAGCTTCGATTTGTTTGCGTTCAGCATCGCTGATTCTAAAACTTATAGTTGGATGCTTGTGTTGATTGCTCATAGAAAAGCTCCTTTCATAGTGGGTGTGGTAGCAGGCACGATTAAGCACCCGCAAACCACATTTGATTATTCGTTTTTAGTAGTAAAAGTAGATTATATCTGCCATGTATTTAGTGGAAGCAATATTGAATCATTGCAACTAATTTGCTACTAAAGTTTTTAAAAACGATATGAAAAGAGTAACATTAGATGAAATAGATAAGGCGGAATGCCGCATAAAATCAGCATTTTTGATTTGATGATACTTCCTTTGGGAAGAGTTTGAATAAAAAGGTAAATCTCTACAAAGCTTGTATTTATGGGCTTTGTAGGGATTTTTTGAGACCGTTTCAAGTTTTGTGTAAACGTTAAAAACTGATATAAGATTTGTGAATAGTTACAAATGGGCAGAGCC
>CAKSGG010000202.1 GCA_934454215.1 uncultured Clostridia bacterium | reverse complement strand
TTGGCACTGTTCGCTCATATACCAATGAAAACAATACAATCTACTACTTCATAGCATACAAGAACGGTGAAATTATGAACATTACATAAGGGGGGGCATTTATGAATGAAATTAATATAGAAACAAGACTTGCAGTATTGGAAAACACACAAGAAAACATGGGTGCAAAAATGGTTGAAATTGAGAAAAAAGTCAATCATCACGATAAAATATATGACATGATTAATCGTATATCAACCAATATTGAAGTTATGTGTGAACAAATGAAAAATATGAACGGTGATATTACTTCTGTAAAAAATGATGTTGTTTCAGTAAAAGGGGAAATTAATGAAATCAAAAGTAAACCTGCTAAAAATTGGGACAAGCTTGCATGGGCGGTTGGTGGAGTTATCGTAACAGCCGTTGTTACATTGGTATGCAGAGAAATAGGATTAATGTAGGAGGACAAACTATGACAAAGAAAGAGGCAATAAACAAGGTTATATCCATAGCGGAAAATGAGGTTGGTTATCTTGAAAAGGCAAGCAATAACAAGCTTGACAGCAAGACCGAAAACGCAGGAAACGCCAATTATACAAAATATTGGCGTGACATAAAGCCTGAGTATCAGCGTGAGCCGTGGTGTGCGTGTTTTGTCACGTGGTGTTTTGTGCAGGCATTCGGCAAGGAAAAGACAGCACAGCTGTTACGTCATTATCCGTATGTGTATTGTCCCTCAATGGAAAGCATATTTATTCTTAATTCAAATCCGAAACGCGGTGATATTGTAATATTCAAGCGTAAGGGGACGTTTGTACATACGGGCATTGTAACGCACGTAAACGGCGATTATTTTGAGACGATAGAGGGTAACACCTCCGGGGGAAATACGATTATAGCCAACGGAGGCGGAGTATTCAAAAAAAGCTATTACAACAGCAATCTATCGGGGACAAAATTTGTTACGGTGGATTGGAATATGGTATCTAATGATAATGCTGATTATTGGGCTGATGAGTATTTTGAAAAATTGTTTCAAAAGAAGGTAATTTCTGATGTTAGCATATGGAAAAACTATAAAGCAAAAGTATCAAAATCACAAGTTATTGCAGTATTGGATAAACTTACCGGTGGAGTATGGTACAGCGATGAAGCAGATAATAAGAAACATTGGTCACAGCAACACGTTTATTCGCTCTGCGGAAAGGGTGTTATTGTAAACAAAGAAATTTATCTTAGTTCTCCTGACAAGCCAATAACAAAAGCACAGTTATTAGCATTGGTCGCTAAAATTGTCAATAACGGAAGTAATGAACTTTCAAAATATGAACATACACCAAACGACCATTGGGGCAGAAACTATTTGAATTATTTATGCGATAAATCTGTAATAAATACACCCGAAGCATGGTGTGATAATTTTGAAGGAATTGTATTAATTGAAAATTTCATGGCTTTGGTTTGTAAAGCGTTTAACCTATAATATGAGAGGGGTATTTACCTCTCTCTGAAAGGAGGTAATTATGGGATATATTTTAAACTTACATGAAAATAAATTGTTGACTTTAAAAAGAGGCATAACTTATATAGGTGAAGATAATGCCGACAATATTTCGATTATTCTCCCACAAAAATATAGAGAATATGATTTGCTTGATTGTTCGGTTCTTTTACATATAATAGTTCAAGATATGAATCATCAAATATTAGGCGGAAACATTGTTGAATTGACTTTATCTGATTCTGCTTATAAAGATAAATATATCAGTAATTTTAATATTTCAAAACTATATACTTCTCAACCACAAATCATAATCTTAAAAATAGAAATCATTCATGATGATAATATGGTGATGTATTCAAACGAGGTTAATTTTCCGATAAAACATCATTACTCCCCTACTTCGACATTTGAAAATAATGACCCTGATTTACTTGTTGAATATCTCAAAAAAGTAAATGATATTCAAGACAATGTAAATCAAACATTCAACGAAATATTTAATATGTTAAACAATCCTGTTGTAATAACTGAAAACGGCGATTTTAGATTGAAATTTGAAAGGAGTGATGACAATGGCTGATATAAAATCAATATATGGCAATCCAATATGTGATGCAAAGGCAAGAAGTGAATTGGCAGATAAAGCAGATAAAACGGAAGTTGATGAAATCTCAACAAGATTATCAAATACAAAAGTCGATAAGGTGCAGGGCAAAGGCTTATCCGAAAACGATTACACAGATGAGGAAAAAGAAAAATTATCGGGCATTGAAGAAAATGCAAACAACTATGTTCTGCCGTCTGATGTAGTACATGACAATGAATATGTGCATACAGATAACAATTACACGGACGGAGAAAAAGAACAGGTGAAGAACATTTCAAGCAATATTTCAAATGCTGTAAATGATGTAAATTCTAATATACAAAATAAACTGCTCGGCAAGGTCGACAAGGTATCGGGCAAAGGACTTTCAAGCAATGATTATACTGATGAGGACAAAAAATGGGTGAAAACTATAGCTCCTATGTCAACGGTAATTGATGTTATCCGTGAAGGAAAAGTTGATAAAATTGAGGGCAAAGGCTTATCCGAAAACGATTACACAACGGAAGAAAAAAACAAGCTTGCGGAACTGAATAATTATGATGATACGAACATAAAAACAGACATCGCAAAGAAAGCGGACAAGCTCAAAGCCTTCCCGCAAAAAACACTGTCGGGCAATCCGATAGCAATAACAGACGCACTTGCGGACGAACAGCCGTTGAAAATGTGTGTGTATGGCGACGGTATCGGTGATTTGAATAACGGAAAGTATGAAATCCCGATTAAAATTACGGGAAAGAATATGTTTGATATTTCTAAAATAACGAAGTTTGTTGCAGGTAATTACAGTACAAATATGAATGGCTACTTTACCAAAACCGATAATATTATTACGTCAAATATCGGCCTGTACGGCAACAGCGCATACTGGTATGATTCAAAAATCAAATTCCCGCCCGGAACATATACGATTTCCGCAGACTTTATGGCAGATAAAGATTCGGGAAATAAAAATGTTGTACTGGGTTATAAAAACCTTTCCGACAGCTCATATAAAAACAAAACGTTTACCGTAAGTAATTACAGAACATGGGAAAGATTTTCATATACGTTTGAAGTCAGTACTGAATCGGATATTGTACCTTTAATACAAGCCATGGGTGTTAAGGGAGATTATACCAATCTGAATATAAAAATAAAGAATGTTCAGATTGAACAGGGAGACACAGCCACCGAATACGAACCGTATCTGGAGCATACGGCAGCGGCAATACTTGATACGCCGTTATCGGACAGCGAGTATATCGACCTTGCCTCAAAAAAGAGAAACGGCGAAACGGATATAACTGTAAACGGCAATATCACATTGTTTGACGGAGTAAATAACATAACCTGTCAAACGGAGGTTTCACCGTCAAAGCTTGAAGTCTCGTATTATCAGGATATAAACAAGGTTCTTGAAGAATTAAGAAATGCAATATTATCACAGGGAGGAAATGTATAATGTTTAACTACAAAGAATTTTTAATGCAGGGATTCAGAAACGCAGTAGGTAAAATGGCGGATTACCGTGTAATATTAAATGCCAACGGCTACTATGAAAAAGGAGTTTTAACGGAAGATGATTTATCGGAATTACAAGAACTTATCAATGTTAAAAATACACCTGTCACGGAGGTGACAGAGAATGAATAATGCCGTAATAGTCGCAGTGTGCAGTTTGTTGGGTTCGCTTATTGCAGGCTATTTTTCAACAAGTAAGACAATGTACAGAATCGAACAGCTTGAAAAGAAAGTGGAAAAGCATAATAACCTTATTGAGCGCACATACAGACTTGAAGAACATCAGGGCGTAGTTGACGAACAAATAAAAGTTGCAAATCACAGAATTGAGGATTTAGAGAATGGGAGGAATTAACATGAAGAACATTACACCGGGAACAGCGGCAAGAACGGTATGCCTTGTACTGGCATTGACAAATCAGATACTGACGGTATTGGGATATAACATAATAAATATCTCTGACGATACAGTGAATACACTGATTACAACGGGATTTACGGTAATAGCGTCGATAGCCGCATGGTGGAAAAATAACAGCTTTACAAAAGCTGCAATCGAGGCGGATAATGTAATGCACAATATGAAAGAGGGTAAACAATGATTAATTCAATAAAAAGCCTGCGTACATATGATTTTGACGTACTGAAAAAGTCGCTGCCGATTCAAGACGCATCAAGCTTTACGGAATACATATTAAGCAATTTACCCGAAGTGGTTGACCAAAAGAATTATCAGTGCTGTGTTGCCTGCGTTATTTCGGAAATACTGTCGTTAATGAATGACGATAAGTATTCAATCTCATACATATACGGCAAGCATAGAAACAGCGATTCAACAAACCCCGGTATGCTTGTGGAAAGCGCATTGAAGTCAATGCTTAATTACGGCAGTATTCCGTATGAGATATTTCCTCAGCTTACGGAAATGCCGGAAGTAAAGCAGATAGTGGAAGCACATCCGCAGTGGGACAGTTTTGCTGAAAGCTCAAAATTAAACGGCTATTGCGAGATACGCTGGAGCAATGAAAGCGATAAGTTTGAAAATATAAAGCTTGCATTGCTGAATTATCAAATGCCCCTGCTTGCGATAAGCAAAAAAGGGTTCGGACCAAGCCACTGTATATTAATATACGGGTTTGAAACAAAAAATAACGAACCGTATGTACGTATACAAAATTCATGGGGCAAGGGATACGGAGATAACGGACGTGTTTCAATCCCTCTTTCAAAGATAGATTATGTATATATCCTGTTCAATGAAAAAATACAAATCCCATTTAGTGATGTAAATGAGAATGACTGGTATTACAAGTCAGTAAAAAATATGTATTTGCAAGGGTATATAAACGGAAGAAGTGACACGGAGTTTTGCCCGAACAGTACAATGACCCGTGCGGAAGTATGTGCATTGTTTGACAGGATATTAAAGAGACAGGATAAAATACATCAGGCGGAATTTGAAATGCTTGAAAGCCGTTTGGAAAGATTGGAGGACAAATCATGACAAAGAAAGAGGCAATAGACAAGGTTATATTCATAGCGGAAAATGAGGTCGGTTATCTTGAAAAGGCAAGCAATAACAAGCTTGACAGCAAAACTGAAAATGCGGGAAGTGCCAA
>CAKSGG010000201.1 GCA_934454215.1 uncultured Clostridia bacterium | reverse complement strand
TATATTAGTATACCATAGCTTTCCGACAAAGTCAACACTTTTTTTCTTATTTTTTTATTATTGACTAAATTATACAAAATATAAAAGATTATTTGCGGATTTGTGCTTCATATTTTACAGCAATATTACACAAATGTCAACAATTTAATTGTTTTGAGTAAACAAAGCAATAAAATAATAGAAAAAAAATTAAATTTCATATATAATAAAATAAACAAATCACAGAAAGGAATAAACAAAATGAGCTTTATAAATGAAAATTTTTTGCTAAACGGAAAAACCGCGCAGCAGCTTTACCACGACTATGCGGAAAATCTTCCGCTGATTGACTACCATTGCCACCTTTCTCCGCAGATGATAGCCGAAAACCACAGCTTCGACAGCATAGGTGAGCTTATGCTCGGCGGAGACCACTATAAATGGCGCCTTATGCGCTCTAACGGAATTGACGAAAAATTTATTACGGGAGACGCACCATACAGAGATAAATTCAGAGCATTTGCGAGCTGTCTTCCCTATGCTATAGGTAACCCGATGATTCACTGGACGCAGCTTGAGCTTAAAAGATATTTCGGAATTGATGAAATTTTAAACGCCAAAACAGCTGATAACATATATGACAGATGTAACGAAATTCTTCATTCAACCGACATGAGTGCAAGGGCGCTTATTTCAAAATCGAACGTTGAGGTTGTCTGCACAACGGACGACCCGGCGGACAATCTGGAATTTCATAAAGCGATAGCGCAAAGCGATTTTAAGACAAATGTTTTCCCGGCATTCAGACCGGACAGACTTTTTGCAATTGAAAACGAGGACTACATAAAATACATTGAAAATGCCGGAATATCAAGCTACAAGGATATTGCCTCATGGCTAAGAAGCAGAATTGCCTTTTTTGCCGAAAACGGTTGCGCAGTAAGCGATCACGGCTTTGACTGCATACCGTTCGGAACGCTTGAGGCTGAAAAAATATTTTATAAGAAGCTAAACGGAGATACTCTCACGCAGGACGAAATTAACTCGTACAAAACAGCGCTTCTTGCAATATGCGCCGAAGAATATTCAAAGCGCGGCTGGGCAATGCAGCTGCACATCGGAGCGCTGCGCAACAACAACACAAGCATGGTTAAAAAAATCGGCGCGGACACAGGCTTTGACGGCATAAACGACCGCTGCATAGCCGAAACGCTTTCAAAGCTTTTGGATCATCTCAATTCGATGGATATTCTGCCGAAAACCATTCTTTACACAATAAACCCTAAGGACAATTATGTTCTCGGAACAATGATAGGCAATTTTCAAACCTCGCAGATACCGGGTAAAATACAATTCGGATCGGGCTGGTGGTTTAACGACCAAAAGGACGGCATGGAGGCGCAGATGAAAGCGCTCGGCAATCTCGGACTTCTCGGAAGATTTGTCGGTATGCTCACCGACAGCCGCAGCTTTGTTTCATATACAAGGCATGAATATTTCCGAAGAATTTTATGCAACATGATCGGCAAATGGGTAGATGAAGGGCTTTACCCGAGCGACCAGGATGCGCTCAAGACGCTTATAGAGGGAATTTGCTACAAGAACGCAAAACAATATTTTGGTTTTTAAATCAAAATCGGCGGCAGACCGCACAAACAGTCTGCCGCCGCATTATTTTCAAAATTTACTTACCCAGTCCGAAATCTCTTTTTCGGGCAGACCGTTAATTACCCTGCCGTCTTTTATATCGGCATCGGGGCAAACGCCCTTAAGGACTTCAACGGTTTTACCCATTCCGCTGCCGCCGCTTGTTGCAAACGGTATAATTGTTTTACCCGAAAAATCATAGCTTTCAAGGAAAGTGTTAATAATTGTCGGCGCAACATACCACCAAATCGGAAATCCTACAAATATTGTGTCATATTCGTCCATGTTCGACAATTTTTCCGCAATTTCAGGGCGCGAATCGGGATTTTTCATTTCAACGCTCGAACGGCTTTTTGAGTTTGTCCAATCAAGATCATCATTTGTATATGGTACACTCGGCTTAATTTCAAACAAATCAGCATCTGCCGCCTTTGCAAGTGTTTCCGCATAACGCTTTGTTACACCGCTCGCAGAAAAATATGCTACTAATTTCTTACCCATTTAAAATTCCTCCGTTTCAATTTTACTTTTATAAATTTATTATACCACATTTACAATCCAATGTCTAATACTTATATTGAATTAAAAGAAATGCTTTTATGGCATTTCTGATTTCAAAGAAATTTGACTATATCAAAAATAATACTACACAAAGCGCGCTTTTAGTGGTAAAATATATATAAGAAAGTAAAAAGGGGTAATTAAACAAATGGAAACAATCACAAGTCAAGTAATCGACAATTTTAAATATTATCTTATCAATGAAGAAAAGAGCAAAGCGACAATCGAGAAATATCTGAGAGATGTAGCAGCCTTTGCCGCATGGCTCGGCGACAGAAAAATTGACAAGGAAAGGGTGCTTGAATACAAGCAAGTGCTTATAGAAGGCTATGCACCGTCAAGCGTTAATTCAATGCTCTCGTCGCTCAACAGCTTTTTTGACTTTGCCGACAGACACGACCTTGTTGTTAAAACATTAAAAATTCAGCGCCGCATATTCATACAAAAGGAAAAGGAGCTTACAAGAGTGGAATACAAACGGCTTATTGCGGCGGCAAAGAGAAAGGGCTGGCGGCAGCTGTACCTTCTCATGCAAGCAATATGCGCAACGGGAATAAGAGTATCGGAGCTTAAATATATAACCGTTGCGGCGCTGCTTGCAAAGCAGGCAAATATAAATATGAAGGGAAAATAAGAATTGTAATAATTCCGGCGACGCTTTGCAAAATTCTTCTGCGATACGCAAAAGAGCAAGGGATAACAGAGGGCAGCATTTTTGTTTCAAAAAACGGCCGTCCGCTTGACAGGTCAAATATATGGAAGATGATGAAATCGCTTTGCAAAAGCGCAAACGTTTCCGAGTGCAAGGTATTTCCCCACAATCTCAGACACCTTTTTGCGCGCACATTTTACTCGATTGAAAAGGATGTTGTAAGACTTGCGGATATTCTCGGTCATTCAAGCGTAAACACCACACGCATTTATACAATGGAAAGCGGAGAGGTACATAGAAAGCAAATTCAGAAATTAGGACTTTTAATATGCTGAAAACTACATAATCGGAATTATGTGGTATGAAGATTATATATACATATAATGTATATATAGCATTATAACACTTAAAACAACTTTTGTCAATAATTAACCATATTTTTTTGTCACTTTCATCACTTTGCACGAAAATCGACACGCTTTTTAGACCAATGCTATTATATATCTTAGAATTGGTCTGCTTTGTGATGTTATTTTCATTAATTAAAATACTCGTTTTTATTTATTTATTAACAAAAATATTTTCTTATTTACTACATAATTCTGATTATGTGGTAATTGTTTTCTACAAATCTATAAAACATCTGCTCAGAATTTATTTTTGGGGGTGAAAAATCTAAGAATTGTCACATACCGAATAGACAGAAGCAAAATATTAGATTGCATTTTTCCCTATTTTGTAAAGCAAGACTTGAAAATATAACGATAAAAGAGCTTTGCAAATACAAAAAAGAGCTGCGATTTGTTTATCATCAGCATGCTGGTCGCGTTTAAGAAAAAAATAATCAGCAACGCGGGACAGAATGCAATATGTGATAATGGACAGTTTATTCATATGTGCAAAAAGTGTGGAGCAGAAAAATGGAAAACTGGTAAAATACAACAATAGAAAGGATTTAAAAAATGAAAAATTCAAAAAGATTATTTAGTCTAATTTTGTGTTTGAGTATTGTATTTACAATACTGTCTGTAATTACCGTTTCGGCAGCAACGAACGAGTACTACCCAAACACAGCCGTTCCTTCATATACCTATATTACAGGTCACAAAGAATACGAACGCAATACCAATTTACCTGGAGCAATAACATATGTATATAAGTACACGGACAAAACTATAATGGGTGATGAATGGTCGGATTATTCCGCTATATTAGAAATAAAATATGACTTTGTTCGGCAAGAAGATAGTGTTGGCAGTAACTATATATTAACACCTTATATAAGAAATGATGGAATAGTTAATGCATTAGTTATACTGGAAATAAATTTTAAAACCATGATGGTTAATGTAACTTATCAAATTCCACCTTCATATATTGTTCTGGACAAAAACGAAATAACATTAACGATAGACAAATCAGAAAAATTGAATGCTAAGACATACCCTATTGGATGTACTGCTAATGGAATGAACTGGACTGTATCTGACACGGATATTGCATCTGTTACTTCTGATGGTCTTGTGAAAGCAAATAAAATTGGTACATGTAAAGTATATGTAAAGTCTACCTATAATGAAATGATATATGATGTTTGCAGTGTCAATGTTGTGAAAGAAAATATAACTGGGGTATTATTTTCAAATAAGGAATATACCTACGACAGCACGGAAAAAAGCATTTCCGTAAAAGGCACCCTCCCCACCGGAGCAAAAGTTGAATACGAAAACGAAAAAGCAACAAATGCGGGCACATACAATGCAACCGCAAAAATAACCTGCGAAGGCTATGATGATTTGACGCTCAATGCGACACTAAAAATCAATCCGAAAAATCTGACTGTTTCGGGCTTAGCCGCACAGAATAAAAAATATGACGGAACAGATACGGCAAATCTTTCGGGCGGCAGCTTGAACGGCAAAATTTCGGGCGATGCTGTGAATGCGGATATTCCGACATCAGGCCGATTTGCAAGCGCAAATGCCGGTAATAATATTGACGTAAGCATTGACAGCATTACTCTTACGGGCACAAAAAAGGACAACTACACACTCACACAGCCGACGGGCTTAAAAGCAAATATTGAAAAGGCTGAAATTACCGTAAGAGCAAACGACAAGCAAATGGTTAAGGGCGGAGCTATTCCGAAGCTTGATTATGCTATAATCGGCGATTTGTTCGGTGATGATAAAATCACAGGCGAACTCAAAGTAAACACAGACGAAAAAACAGTCGGTGACTATGATATAACACAAGGAACACTTGCTGTTTCGTCAAACTATAAGCTTACATTTGAAAAGGGTAAATTATCGGTTGTTGACAAAACACCTCAAAACATTACTGAACCATAGTCAAGTAAGTAGACACAAAAAAGCACAATTTTTTAGGGGATCAGGCTATTTTGTCTGTTCCCAGT
>CAKSGG010000200.1 GCA_934454215.1 uncultured Clostridia bacterium | reverse complement strand
AGGGAATACTGTGCAAGAAACTGGCAGAAAAAACATTTGTTAATTTTGATTTGCCTGCCATGAATACAGATAAGCTTATAAAGGTAAATTATAATCTTACACCTAAGAAAATAGGAACAGAACAAGCTACATTAAATGTATACGGAACGCATATTCCGTATACAGAGTTTTTAACAGTGTCGGGAATAACCACAGATATACCTATGAATACATCAGATGGCGATAATGAAACGGTATGCGCAAACTTTATTAAGTATTATGATAATAAGATTGATACAAATGTTGATATAACCGTTGCTGATTTGGAAGTGGATAAAGAGTCAAAAACAGATATTACCGATTATATTAAAACTCAAATTAACGCAGGGTTAGACGATATTGATTTAATGACAGAGGAATACAGCCAGACAACAGAATTTTACAGTACACTGACTGATGCTTCAAAGGCTGCGGCTTTGGAATTTATCGTTAATACTTCAACGGCTGATGAGGAATTGGCTGTTCTTACAAATGATAATTTCAAGCGATTTGTAAATACATATGCGTCATATTACGGTATTGATTATAAAGAACTTAATAAATACTCAAATACACAGTCAATATTTAATGATTTAACAAGCGTTGAGGGCTGGAATACTCATGACGGATTTAAGTCCGCTTATGAAACAGCGATAAATAATATTCAGACAACTCAGCTTGTAAAAAACAGTATCGGAAACGTATATTTTGATGCAAATGGAAACAAATATCCTAAAATCAAGATAAATCAAGACACTATCACAACTGCCGGAACTTTCAGACGTCATGGACTGATTGGCTTTGATATTCCCGAAGTTGATAACGGAACAATAAAATCGGCAAAGCTTATTGTTCAACAGTCACAAAACCTAACTGATACCAAAAACATATCATTAAGGGCGCATTTAGGCTTAAATATGACTGATTTTAAGGATTTATCTTTAGATTTGCAGGAAGACCAAACCTACGGAACGGAGCAGGAAAAAGCAGAGTATGCGAGAATGCAGAAATTAAAGACTGACAGCAATATAGAGCTTATGGGAAATCTAAAAACCATAACAACCACTTCAATGTCAGAGCCTGTTGAATTTGATATAACAGATTTTATGAGGGAATGTATTAAGGACGGATACAGCGGACAGGAAATATTCTTCAGCTTCAGTCAATTCTGGAATGCCGGAGCTTTCACTGTTTACACCGGCTCACAGGAAAATGCGGCAAAGGTAGTTTATGAAATTGCGAATACAGCGGCGGCAGATGATATACTTGCTTGCAATGACGCTATGGAGTTGTGTGATGTATTAAACAATTTATCATCTGATGAAATGACAGTTATCGGACTTAATGCCGATTACAAAAAATTTGCATATCCTATATATCTTGCATCATATGTGATGAATAAGGGATACAGTGATTTGGATAGCTTTAACACTGCATTAAATGAAGCCATAGAGAAATATTCGGTTGAAAAAACAATAAAGACAAACAATGTTACATATTATATGACACGTGAAAACGGTACAGATACTCCAATGCAGCAAGGCTTGACTGTCAGAACGGGAAGTGCGTCATCCATCTATGGAAGAACATTCTACAGTCTTGATATATCTGAAAAAGCAGATATATTAGACGGTGAAATTGCATTGTTGAATGTTAGCAATAATGATGATAAGGGAAGAACAAAACAGCTTGTACAATACACGTCAAATGTGCCTGAATTACCTGATAAAGGCTGGTATGCGCTCGGAAGTGATGAGGCAAATGCGTTTAATACTTGGATGACGACGACTGATTTTGTTAATGACGGAACAAAATTTGAGTTTAAATCAGCCAACGGAAATCTGTCAACAACGGAAAATATATCCGATGAGCTTTTGAAAAATCTTAATGCGGTAAGCAAAAACGGCGGAAAGATGATATTCGAGCTTGGCACGGGACAGAATTTATATATTTCCGAAATACAATTCACATTGACTGTTGACGGAACTGTTGCTGCACAGGAAAGATTGGAAAAAGAGCAGAATTTCGTTGAAGAAATCAATAATGCTGCATCGGCAGAGGATATAACAAACTCAATTGCGGCATATGATGATTTGCTTAATCTGCAATCGGATAAATCATATTTAAAGGCAAAGAATGCTGTTGCAAATGAAATTTTTGCATTAAAAGGAGCTTTTGAAAGCTATGATGAAATAGCAGACGCTATTATGACATCAATAAAAAATAATCAGCCGACAAAAATATTGGAGGTTGAAAAGGTTTCGTACATCAATGAACCCAATCCGGCAGGTCAGAATCCGTCGCCGGTAGGATATTGGAACAATGTAACAATAAGAAAATATGATGATACCGAAGATGTGAAAGTAATTGCGGCGGTTGTGAAAAAAGCAACGGGCGAATTGGTAAACTGCAAGGTTGTTGATGCGTCAAACGCTATAGCAAACACTGCTTACGGCGATACGGCTGAAATTCAAATCGGCGGTTGGTTTGCATTTGATAATGACGAAAATCCCGAAAACGAATTAAGAGTATTCGTTTGGAATACGACAGACGGTTTGATGCAGGCTTTATCGGATAAGTATGCGGTAAATGCAGTTACACAAAATATGAATTAATATCAAAGGGGCGCTTTGCCGCCCCTTAACCCATACAACATTAACGGAAAGGGAATAAAATATGAAAACGATAAATAAAATTATTGCCGGATTGATTTCAGCAAGCGTAACTCTTTCGGGAGTCAATGTGTTTGCTGAAAAGCCTTTGATTGAAAAACTCGGAGAATGTGTATCGGCTGTTGAATTAAGCGGTGCAATATCAGAGCTTACGGACACAGAGGCGAATGAACTGAATATTGATTTGACAAATTTTAAAAAGCTTGCATATCCCGAGCTTGCGGCAGAAGATATAATGCTTAACGGATTTTCGAATAATGATGAATTTAAAGCCGCTTATGATAATGCGATGAATGCGGCTGTTGAGGAGCTTAATGTAAAATCAAGTAAGCTTGTGCATTACAGAACGGAAGCTTCAAGCGCAGGCGTAGGGCAGGGGTTATGTATTCCGGGAAGTATAAATCCGAGATTGTCAAGGGCTTTTGTGCTTTATGAACTGCCGCAGTTCGGAGAATTATTGGGCGGAACAATAGTCGGATTCAGAAACGGCATGAGCTATGATTTGCCATGGGCGATAAGGACAACAAAAATTAAGGCATATTCATCGGTAAGACCCGATTTTATTCCCGACAAAACATATGCTGTCGGCAGTGATGAGGCTGAAGCGTGGCTTTCATATGCGGACAGTACATCTGCAAATCCGCAGAATTTTGTTTTTGACGACCCGCAGACAGCCGTTAAATTTGATGTAAAAACAGGAAATTCAAAGCAAAATACCGCTGATCAGACAATGTATGAATACGAGTCCTATTCATCACCTGCGGAAATTAACGAAAATATGCTGTCGGCAATAGAAACAGCAAAAAACAACTCGGGCTTTTTCTGCTTTGAATTTGAAAACAGCGGCAGTAATATATATTATACGGGTGCTGATTTGAATTTGTTTGCCGATAATACGCAAAAATGGCACAATGATATTACATCGAGCATCAATGACGGTGACACGGGTGTACATAATCTTAATCAAATTTCTATTGATTACGGTGCGAAAATTGATAATGCCTCATGGAACGGCGATAATGTAAAATTGATTAATTCACAAACGGGTGAAAAAGTAAATATAAGTGTAGATACGAGCGGAATTATAGATATTACAGAACCGCTTGAAAGTGAAACAAGCTATATTCTTACTGTCGTGAATATACTTGATACAAACGGAAATTCTTTGAAAAACAGAAGAATTTATTTTACAACGGCAGGAATTTATAAAAATCTGAGAATTGATTCAAAAGACAGTGTTTCTGTTAATTCTGAATCTGATTTTAAGATTTACGGAGAGATGTTAAAGAGTGAAGTTGAAGTAACGGACGCTGTAGTTACTTCTTCGGATAAAAATGTAATTAATTACGCAGACGGAAAAATAAACGCAATTAATTACGGATATGCAAGAATAAATGTAAAAGCGGAAAATACAGACGGAACTACGGTTGAAGCAAACAAACTGATAACAGTTCCTGCTGTTGAAAACACATTTGATAACGGCAATGAAATAGGTAATATAGATTATAAGAAATTTGCCGTTATTTCGGATTTTGATGATGATATAAGCATAACACAGGATAGTAAATTCGGATTTAAGGATTTATTGATTGGTATGAACGACTCATCATATACCGTCAACGGTGCTGATTCGGAAGTGCCGAGAAAAGACGGAAAGCATAAAGTAAAATTTATATATGATAACGGAGAAATGACGGCATATTTTGATGAAAATGAATTGATGACGATAAAAACGGACGATAGTAATTTTATCGGTGCAGAATATGTTGAAAATATAAAAGTACAGAGATTAAATGATACAAAACCTGTAATAAACAATCTTACTGTAACGGGAATGTCGGAAAATGATGCGGTTATAGGCGATATGCTTACAGTATCATACGAATATTACGACGCTGACGGTGATATTGGAAGCGGTGACGGTGCGTGGTATATATGTGACAGTGCTGACGGAAAGTACACAAAATTTGCCGACGGGAACAGCGTCGAATTGAAAAACGGCGATGAATCCAAATATATAAAATATATTGTAACGCCGATAAACGAAATAAGCAGCGGAGATGAATATTCAAGCGAGCCGATATACATAAGCTTGGGAAAGACTCTTGAAAAGATTTTGAGAGATATACAGAATACGGATTCAAAAACTGTTGAGGATATACTTAATTCATATTCCGATATTATTGGAATTGATATGACGGATATGAATAAAATATCACAGCCGTCATATGTTTACGGAGAAATGTCAAACAAAACATATGCAGGTATTGACGATATTGTAAACGCTTATAATTCTGCAATAAGCAAATACCTTACAGTAAAGGAAATACCCATTGAAAGCGTTGTTGTATATTCCACTCAGGAAGAAAAATATATAGACGCTACGGAACATTTATATTTTAATAATTCCGACAGAAAAGGAACAATATGGTTTTATATGTTTAAGCCTTATTTTACCGCTTCGCATATAAGTGATGTCGAAGCAATAAGAGATATGACTTTGGCTGTATATTGTAATGCCTCAAACAATGTGAGAGGCCCGTTTAATGCATATTATATTAACGATTACT
>CAKSGG010000199.1 GCA_934454215.1 uncultured Clostridia bacterium | reverse complement strand
ATTCACGGAGATGTTACTCGTGTAAATGATTTTCTTATGGGTACACAGACAAATGCATATGAATATAATTCATTCGGCGAAATAACCGAAATGTCCGAAACATATGAAAATCCGTTCCGTTACTGCGGTGAATACTATGATTCCGAAACAGATTGGGTGTATCTGCGCAACCGTTACTATAACCCCGAAACGGGACGGTTTATATCCGAGGACCCTGCTCGGGACGGCTCGAACTGGTATGTCTATTGCAAAAATAACCCGGTGACGTTTGTTGATAGAACCGGGCTTGCTCCTACCGCCGCACAAGCTGCCGCAATGGCAGATCATATTTACAAAGACTTTTCCAACTTGATGAGGGCTGACGGAAAGACTGCCCGAACAGTTGAAGATTGGCGCTTAATTGATGTTTGGTTTGGTAATGAAAGTTGTAAAATGGGTATATACATACCGAACGGGGATGATTGGACAAATCCCTCGGAATATGCGCTTGTCTTTAGAGGATCAATCATTGAATGGAGCATGGAAACCATTGATGTTTGGAAAAATAACATCCTACAAGCAGTAACGGGTTGGTCGCAAGATATGAAGGACGCAATAGCATTTGGAAAAGGATTTGTAAATTCGCATTCACAGGAAATAACTTTTGTCGGCCATTCTAAAGGTGGTGCGGAAGCGGCTGGTGCTGCTGTGGCTACAAACAAAAATGCATTACTCTTTAACCCTGCAAATGCTAATTTGTCCGGTTATGGTTTGAATGGAAAAAACTATACTGCCGCTATGGCTCAATATATAGTCAAAAAAGAAATTTTAAGTGAAACTACAATTTTAGGCATAAAACTCGGTCCTGTGTCAAGCTCAAGAGTACCGTCAATAACAACCAGATGGTTGAAAAAGCAACATAGTGCACTAACAATTTGGGGGCAGGTTAATAATCACTTGATGGATGCAGTTAAGAGTGCATTGGCAGAGGAGGATTATGTAAATTGAAGAGGGTTTTAATCATAACAGGGACTGTCATTGCGGTACTGCTCATAATCGGATTTATATTTTGGTTTGTGTTCGGCGGTGGAATATTATTTTTTCCCAGCCCACCAACACCTACAATAAAATCTGCCGAATTTAACTTCACATTAAAGTATGAAATTGGCAGAGAAGTAAGAACTCTAAGTGATACTTTAGTTTGTGAGTTTGATGGATTTAATATTGACGAAGGTCGAGGGAAAACAAGAAGATGGAAAAAGTATTATAAAAACGCACAAAATAACGAGCTTTTTGATTATCCCGCAGGAAATCCTAAGTATTATAAACCTAAGCATGATGAAATTCTTTTGCAAAACATTGAACAATACAAGATAGTCCTTGCTACTGCTAGTGCAGAATATTTTTTAGGAGATCCCGAGTACAAAGGTATACCTGAAATGCCATATATACAAGTCTTTGATACAAACTTGGGATATTATAAAGATCCTGAACAAAGCGAATTATTTTTAGATGAATATGGTTTTAAGGTTATTGGATGGTATTGTGATCCTCCAATAGAAAATACTTTTAATTAATCTTAAATTCTTGCTATCAACCATTTCTTTGGCAGTAACGAATTATGTAGGCAAAAAAAGATGACGGTAGTCCAGTAAGATATAGGGAGGGAAAAAGATGGTTCCAGGGAAGGTAACTAAAATCAAAAAAATTTTCACAGCCGTGATTTGTTGTTTTATAATTGGTCTAATTATAATTATTTTACATGAACCAAACAGCAATAACCAATTAATGCTGGAAGAAATAAAGACAACTTTTAAGCATAGAGTATCCTTGGATTGTCCCGTAGACAACATAGCAAAAATCAAAATAGGCGGAGTTGTCTCAATGCCGGATTGCGACAGCTATGAAAAAGGAATTTATACATATGAGAAAAAGCAGCATATAACACAAATAGCGGATTATCTTAACAATATACCCCTTACAAATTCCTCCAAAGAAAAATTACCCAACTTAAGCTCGGACGCTTCGGTTCAATACTTTGACGGCGAAGGAAAAATGCTGAAAAATTTTCTGATTTATGGCGAGTTCTTTATAGAGGATACAATAAGCGAAAAAATATATCGTGTTAAGGGAGACGGTGCAGAAATTATTACAGGCTTAGAAAAAATAGAGTTTGAATAAGTCAGGTATAATTAAAGTAATACCGATACGGAGCGGACGGAATCGCTTTCAGTGCAAATGACTATACATACGTAAAAAATATTCACGGAGATGTTACTCGTGTAAATGATTTTCTTATGGGTACACAGACAAATGCATATGAATATAATTCATTCGGCGAAATAACCGAAATGTCCGAAACATACGAAAATCCGTTCCGTTACTGCGGTGAATACTATGATTCCGAAACAGGTTGGATATATCTGCGCAACCGTTACTATAACCCCGAAACGGGACGGTTTATAAATGAGGGCCCTGCTCGGGACGGCTCGAACCGGTATGTCTATTGCAAAAATAACCCGGTAACGTTTGTTGATCCATGGGGGTTGTATGATAGATGGGCTGCCGTGGACTATGCAATGAAATATTCAATTTTTAGCAGAAAGAGTGAGTGGGCACAAAATTTCGATGATAGGAAGCCACCTGTGCGTTTTGAACAAGATTGCACTAATTTTATATCTTGGTGCTTAGTTGCCGGGAAGTTACATAGTTCTGATGACTGGTATTACAGGCTTACCTATGGTAGTAGAAAATACGTAAAAGGAAGTTATTCTAAAACATGGACAGTATCAGAGGAGCAATTTAAAGCATTCACAAATTGTACAGGTGAATTTCCCAATTCTAATTATGCAAATGGAAATGCTATCTGCATTCATGAATCAAAATGGATTTCTGCTGCGATTGATTTATATGGCATCAGGCCAGGTGATGTTATGTATTTTCAAAATCCTAAAGACTTGAAAATGGGACATACTGCCATAATCGTCTCTACTGACAATGGTAGAATAAAATATGCACAACATGATGATGATAAAAACGACGGCGACTTAGGAACCTATCTTGATAACAAAAAAAGCCCTGAAGATTTTCAATATGTATATATAGTTCGAATAAGAGATGACGCATAAGGAGAATAAATATGACAAAGAAAAGTCTTATAATATTCATTTTTACATTTATTCTTATATGTATATCATTTATTGCATTTAGAATAACCAAATATCGCTTAAACACATATTACAATGAAAAGATTATTGTCGAAATAAATGACATTCAAATAGAACCAACGCAAAATTATGACATGTATTTTAGTGAATTTCACCAGTCAGATGAATTAGATGAATTAAAAAAGAAAATTGATAAATCGCCAGATGAATACATGTTTATATCGTTGTATTACATAATAAACAACCTATCTGAGGATAAGGACATACAAGAAATGAAATTTTATATAAAACCGGATAAGAATATGCGAAATATGATAAAAACATTTAACCCAAGGGACAGCATATATTGTATTACGTCAGATGCTATGAGCCAAGCAGGAATGAGACAATATATAGTAATTAAGAAGAACGGCAAAAGCGAAAATGAGATTTTAAATATGATTTATGAACAAAAAGTTCAAATGGTTTATTCCGTCGCCCGAGCAGATGTCTTTAATGACTGGTTAAGTGTTGACAATTGTAAATATAATTTTAAAGTAAAAGATGCGGTAGAGAATTACAATAAATTGGGTATGGAATAACTTGCCTCAATCAGCATGCAGACGAAGGTGCTTTCAGCGTAAATAACTATATACAGCGATGCAAGGCAGGTGACATATTGATGAAAAATAAATTTATATTGGCTGCAGTATGCATAGCATTTCTTATATCACTTGATTTTATTCCAATCAAGTTTAGTATAAGAAATAATAATAATCATATGGTTTTTATAAACGAACCCAAATTGGGAGAGACAGAATGGGCAGAAGTGAAGTATGAAAACAATAAATTTGATTATGATTATATGGCAGGATATATAATGACCGGCAATTCTCCAGATAAACGGTTAAATAAAAGAGATTTTGACAAAGTGAAATTATTTTTAATGCCTGCTGACAACAAAAATAAATTTCTTATATATTATGATGAACGAATATTAATGAAAGATAACGAAACGTTCCCAATATATAAGATAGAGTCTAAAAGTTGGGATATATTATATCCCGTACACCGAGCTTCTTTCAGACGATTGTATGCACCTAAAAGTTATTTAACAATATACGATTTCAATTGGATAAATGTGATAAAAGAACTTTTAAGTTAAAGGTCAGCTGTTGAGAAAAGAAATATATGTAAATGATGAATTGACGGACAGTGCCGCTTATGAATAATTCATGGATTTGGTGGTGATTAACATGAAAAAGTTATTATGCATATTATTAATTGTATTCCTTTGCATCTCCACAATTTTAGTAGGAATAAAGTTTTTTCAAAATTTATTTTTTGCTGAACCCAATATTATTCAGAGTATTTCATCACCTGATGGGAAATATACTGCTTATGTGTTTGAAAGTAATGGCGGGGCAACAACTGGATGGACATATCATGTTTCGGTTTTGGAAAAAGAGAAAAAGCTAAATAAGGGAAATGGCAATGTTTATATAAGCGAGATACCACCAAATGGTATAGAGTGGCTTGAAAGTAATGTTTTGTATATAGATGATTATAAAAGCATCAAAACAACAAGGCAAAGACAGGAAATAAAAGATGTGACTATAAAATATAAATCGCTAGAAAAATAATAAACAAATTGCTATTTCGAATATAGGAGGTGTTGTGTAATGTTTCAAAAACTAAAAGAAGAAAATCAGAAGCTTTTGGATAAGAATTTGTCTCTTGAAAAAGAAATTGAGGATTTAAAATTTCAGGTTTCTGCGTCTGCTTTAATAATTTCAGAACATGAGAGTAAAATTGAGATGTTAAAAGCAGAAAATAAAAATCTTCTAAAACAGATAAACAACACCTCAAAAAGCAGTACAGAAATTAATAACCGTCTGCCTCTCGTATAAAATGTGCGAGGGGAAGGGCGGAAAAGCAGAGTTGACGAAAGCACCTTAAATCTTATGAAATCCTAAAAAAATCAAGGTTTGAGTTACAGCCAAATTGCTAAAAAACTTGAAGAAGAAACAAAAAGTCAATGGAGTAAGAGTACAGTAAGCTCGGTACAGTATGAGTATAACACAGCCGGGCAGCTTACAAAAATGATAACCGGCATAAGCCGGATAGATGAAAACA
>CAKSGG010000198.1 GCA_934454215.1 uncultured Clostridia bacterium | reverse complement strand
TTTAAAGGAAGTATTACCGACAGGCAGTTCAATGCTTATTAGATGGTGATTAGGATTCTTCAAATCATTCAAACAAATAGCTTTTTGCACTTCTATCCTTGCATCAGCAATCCCTTCTCCCGGGAAAACCCTCTGTTACCAAAGAATCATGCAAACGTTACTTTGTTATTAATTGCATTCATCCTTCTCCCTTTAATTTTAGTGCTTCGTTTTACTATCTTTTAAACATTACATCTTTTTCATATTGCTTTAAATCATCAAGCCACTCAACATTAGCCGGAATACCCTTTGCAAGGCAGTAATATTCCCAAACGGCATTTGACGGCAATGCTTTAAACTCATCAATAAGCGCCAGACGCAGAGTGAAGTCTTTATTATCCTCTGCATCATGCAGCATATGAACAGGCTCTAACATTGCAGAAAGAAGTGCTTTCTTAGTCGCTCTTGTGCCAATTGTCCATGCGGCAACACGGTTAATAGAAGCATCAAAGTAATCTGTACCGATAAATGCATTATCAAGCACACCGCAACGTACAATCTCGCGCATCATATTGTTTGTTTTCTCATCATTTACAACCACGTGGTCGCTGTCCCAACGCAAACCTCTTGTAAGGTGCGCCATAAACTTATCAGAAAATAACATAACTGCAGATATTTTATCAGCAACATTTTCCTCACAATGGAAATGCCCTAGGTCGAGATTCATAATAGTATTTCCTATCCCCTTTGCTCTTGCGTGTCCATGATACGAAAGATAGAAATCATTAGAGCCAACCGTATATTCCTCTACACCAACTGCAAAAAGTTTGGGCTCTAAAGCATCATAAACATAATCAGCTGAAATATTTTTCTTTGAAAAAATCTCATCGAAAGACTGCTTCATAAGGGCTCTGTATTTCATACGGTTTGCAGGCATATCTTTCATACCGTCCTGTACCCAAGTGTTATAAACACAAACCTGACCGAGTTCTTTGCCTATGTATTCCGCAATTTCTCTGACCGACTGCATATGACGTACCCAGAAGGAACGAATATTTTCGTCAGGATTAGAAATGGTAAGTCCGTCAGCGGCATATTTATGTGAGAATGTTGTAGCATTCATGTCAAGACCTATACCATTATCTTTTGCCCATTTCACCCAATTTTCAAAATGTCTGGGAGCATATTTGTCACGGTCAATATCGATTTCATAATTCTCACCGTAACTGGAATGCAAATTAACTTTTAACGCTCCGGGAATATATGAAATACATTTTTCCAAATCCATTCTGTACTCCTCCGGATTTCTCGGACGTCCCGGATAGTTACCCGTAACCATAAGTCCACCGCTTGCGCCTACTCCTGTAGATTCAAATCCAATAATATCATCACCCTGCCAGCAAGGGATTGATACAGGGATTATATCAAATTTTTCAAGTACTTTTTCTGCGTCTATGCCATATGACGCATACACTTCCTTTGCATTTTCAAACGCTTCACGTATTCTCTTTTCGTTATTCATGATCATCGCTCCAAATCTTCGAATTTAATATTTTTACCGGTTATACCAACGTAAGCACCGTCTTTAATTTCAGGAGCATCTTTGTGTGCCATAAGCCATTTATTAACGCCAAGACACATTTTATCTTCTTTGTTTTTAGCAGCAAACTCTTTTTTTCTGCATTCGTTCCTCTTGGCAGAACACAAATAATACGATATCCACTCTCATTAACATTAAACGGTGCGTAATGCAAAGTAGTTCCGTAAAGTTCAACACCTACTCCTGCAGGGACTAAAAAAGCCTTACACTGTGAACTATCATACTTACCGTCAACAATATCCTGTTCTCTGCCAAGGATAAGTATAATATCGTCCATAGCAATGTTGTACTCGCTGCTTTTGTGGTATTCGAGGCAGTTCATAGTTCTGTTCTTGCCAATCACACATCCCAGTTGCACTGGATATCCACCAAAACCCCTTATTTCAATTTCCTTTGCAGAAACGCAATTTGCCAATTCCTCAATAGATGTCTTATACACAATGCCGTCAAATGGCATTTCAATATCTGCAAGAATTTTAAACAGTTCTGAATAATCATAATAGTCAAGCACACAGCCATACTCTTTAAACTGCTCGTCATTTACATTGTAAATCTTCATACCTTAGCCTCCTTGTTCCTTGTATTATATAAACTTGACACGTTCATTCCTGCAAAACTTTGTTGAGCTTTTTATAAGAGTTTCGCTCAGAAGCTTTATCAGATACCGCATGTATGCTCTTCTATTAGAGTTAATCTTTCATTCCAATTTTTTTGACGAGCAACTTTCGTTGCTCTGTATGTAATGCAAGACTTCCTTAAAAAAAGCTTAAAAAATTTAATTTTCTCTCTTGACACTTCATAGTTAGTCTACATGATATTTATAAATTCCTGACACCAGATCAAAGCAGCCGCCGTTTAAATCGATATGTGCCAACGTATTAAATGGGATGCGTATCTCCACATCAATACCATCAGCGTTCCGTTCCCAGTCTAGACCAATTTCACCATATTCGCAATCCAGTTTAACAGCAAGACTATCAAGTTCGTCTGCAAAGAATGGCTTAATTGAAAATTCTTTGTATCCGCCGTTTGGCTTAATTCCGGCAAGACCGTAAAACAGCCACGCACCTGCAGAAGACAGCCCTTCATGATTCAGGGCACCTGTGCCTTCCCACGTTTCCCATACAGAAGTAGCGCCTTTTTCAATCATATATCCATAACTTGGGTATTTAGTGTTCAGCATCATTTTAATAGCAATATCATTTCTTCCATACTTATCTAAAACATCCAACAAAAATCGCGTACCTGATGTGCCTGTATCAAAGCAATAGTCATTATTTTTAATCCTTTTTATGGTAGATTCCAAAATGTTTGCTTTATCTTCATCAGGAACTATATCAATATACAGCGGAAAAACATTACTTCCCTGCTCACCATTTGCATATTCCTCACACAAAAATGTGCTGTTAATAACACGTATTGCATCTTCTCTTTCTTGAATAATCCACAACTCCGGATTTTCATCCAAAATTTTCATTAATTTAAGATATATATCAATGCAATATATAAAATATACAGTGCTCACAAGTTCATGGGGAATTTTTATATCATCAAGATGCGGCTCACTCCACAAATCCTTACTTGGCAAGCACCATTCACCAAGACACCAACTTCCTTCTTCCTCATGAGTAATCAAACCTTTTTCTTTTCTGGTTACCAAATATTTAATCCACTTCAATATGCCATCTTTGCTTTTTGATAAAACTTCTTTATTGCCATACTGAGTGTATAAATTCCAGGGAACAATGGCAACAGCGCTTCCCCATGCAGGACCACCCCCGCCGCCACTAAAAGGCGCCGTATGTGGTACAAAACCTGTTTTATTATTTTGTGAAGCAAGTATATCATCTACCCATTTACTATACATTGTTTCGGCATTAAAATTGTACATCATCATAATTGCGGACAAATGTCCGTCACATGTGTATCCCAGATTTTCTCGTCCATTGCAATCAGTAGGAACACACCCATGAAGATTTGATAAACCGGTATTCAAAGTAATTTCATAAATCTTATTCAGCAATTCATTAGATGAGTTAAACTGTGTACGTTTTCCCAATACTGTACAAACATAATGAGATTTTACTGACTTGATCTCTACGCTTTCAGGAGCAGAAATTTTAAAATATCTGAATGCATGCCACACAAAACGAGGGGTGTATTTTTCCTCGCCGATGCCTTTGAGTATATATACATCTTTTTGAATTTGATTACGATCACATTCCTCATATCCTACGGTTGATTGAAAATTCAATGTGCCATCTTCATTTAATGCTTCTGCATAATAAATTTCTACTTTATCTCCTGAATTTCCCGTACATATAATCTCTGTAAATCCGCTAATACAGGCATGTATATCATATACACCATTTTCTATATATTCGGGAGAAAAGGTTCTGATGATACGGTCAGAAGGACAAATTTGCGGCAAAATACTCCCTGTCGGGGCCTTAACTCTATGCATCGGCATGCCGTTATTAAAATCCGGCGTAATTCTGCCGTCATAAATCTCGCCATAAAAAATATTATCATACAATATGGGACTTGATATATAATTCCAACTCTCATCACTTTCGATTATTTCATCGCTATTGACAAGTTTTAAAAACATCTTAAGTTTATCACCATAATCGAATATTCCTTCTGTGATTCTGCTGTTCTGCCTGTACCAACCATTACCAAGCCATACTCCAAGTATGTTTTCCCCTTTTTGAAGGTATTTCGATACTTCATATGTGAGATACCGAACACTTTTTTGCGTAATGTTTTCATAAGGATATTTAAGGTTTTTATACTCCACATCATCATAGTCAGTTCTTACAGGATTCATCAAATCTTCAGATACCTTTTTCCCGTTTATGTAAAGTTCAAAGAAGCCAAGTCCGCAGACATTTACTGTAACGTATTCGTGTAAATTATTTAATTCAAACACTTTATATACAAAAGGTGCATTAATGTCTTTTTGAGGCGCAATCCATTTTAAGGAAGTGGTATCAAACATTCCCGTTATAAAATATGCTTTTTTGCTTGTCATATATTGTTTTTCTGCAAAAACCGTAACATACCAAAAATATTTTGTGTTTTCCTTAAGTTGAATTCCATCATATTTGACATAAACAGATTTATCGGTATTTACTTTACCACTGTCCCACACAATATCATTATCTGTATTTTGCACTATAATCTGATACGCCGTTTGTTTTTTTTCTTCGCAATCACTTACTTTCCATGAGAATATTGGTTCTGTTATACCCATTGGATTTACGTTATTACAACAAAATAATTCTGTAAACATATTTCATCCCCTTGTTTGAGTTCTCGGGTGCGTACATTTTTTTCATTCCTTTTCAAATTTAAAGTACATTAAATGCATAGGCAAAGAACTAATGAATTTGCTCAAAGGCATCTTTGGTTTTGTTTTTCGCATCTGCGCTAAGCTTATCTCCAAAGCTGAAACGCTCTAAATGCATGGGCAAAGAACTGCTGCCTTCTATCACAAAGTACACATTGTGAACGCCGATTGGCGGTTCAAGTGAATATAAGTTATATATAAATTCCTGTCTGTTCCATCTTTCACCTGTACTTTCAGGAGTAAAGGTCCATATCGGCGATGTTTCTGTACTATCCAAATAAACTTTTACCGTCAGCTTATCTTTTTCTGATTCGTTGATTCCATATTTGATCGCCAGCGATTTTACAT
>CAKSGG010000197.1 GCA_934454215.1 uncultured Clostridia bacterium | reverse complement strand
TTTTAGTGTTCATATGTGTATAATAAAATAAGAGGTGATGTCCATGGATATTGTTAAAGTATTTGGAACCAATCTACGCACTTATAGAAATCAACTTGGCGTATCCCAAGAAAAATTTGCTGAAATGTGTGGATTACATCGTACGTACATAAGTGACATAGAACGTTTTCAAAGAAGCATATCGTTAGAAAATGTTCAAAAAATTGCAGATGCATTAAATGTCAAAACATACAAGCTTTTTATGGAAGGGAATGATTACATTGATTAAGTCTTATGAACAATTTATTGACAAATTAAATAATAAAATTAAATCCGATGAAGCATCTTATTACGAGTTGCTTGTTACAGTGGTAAAAAACCCACAGCGATATACAGGTATTTTTAGGTTAAGTAATGCGAAGACAAAATTAATACAAAACGTAACTCAAAGTCGAGAAATTAAATTTGGTGATTTTATGGAAGATATTGTAACAGAATATATTGCTGACATGGGATATAAAAATCTTGACAAAAATATTGGAACTGATGATGAGGGAAATTATCTGAGTGCTGACCAGGTTTTTCTATCTAAAGAAAATAAAACAGTCTATTTGATAGAGCAAAAAATTCGCGATGACCATGATAGTACTAAAAAGAGAGGGCAATATCAAAATTTCAGAAAAAAGTATTCTTTATTAAAAGAAAAATACCCTGATTATATCGTAGATGCGTCAATGTGGTTTATAGATGACAGTTTAGTTAAAAATCGTAATTATTATATTAATGAGGCAAAGGCTGAAGATATTCCAAATGTAGAGATACATATATATTATGGCGGTACGTTATTTAGCGAATTATTTGATAGAATCGATGTTTGGAATGAAATATGTTTATATTTGGAAAAAAACAAGCGTGAACGTAGTAATGAATTGTTATTAATACCAGATTTTGATAGCAGTATAGAAATGTTGAATGCTTTGAGAAAGTTGAAAAGTGATGAACCTAACCTTTACAAAAAGCTTATTTCAAATTCATCAAAATATGTTCAACTAAGAAAAGAGCTTTTCCCTACAGGTAAAAATTTAGAGAATGTATAACACCTTTGACTACAATGTACCGAAAGCGATTCTTAACACAAGCTTCAAATCATGTATAATGATGAATCTCATAATTTCTTGGGAAGTCATCACAAGCATAGTTTAAAATACTTACTATATTATGGCTAAGGCGGGAAAACATATAGATAGTTTTCCCGCCTGCTAAAATGCTAAAAATAGATATTTTGCCATAACATAAAAAAGATTTTACAGAAAGACGGTCAAAATCTCATTAAATTTCATTGTTTAATATTTTTTCTATAGTCATCACGTATTTTAGATATAGAAACAAGTGTAGTATTTCTCAATACATACCAATAATCAAAACCATTTAATCTAGATGCTTTAACACCTCGAGCCTTAGCTGCACAGGTATGAATATCTATAATTTGACCGTTATATCTAAGTTTTCCGTTATCGCATAATTGAGCCACTGGGGTGCCATCCCTAAAATAAAATATCTCACCATCTTTTAATACGTCAGCATTTATCATTTCAGGAATTGTAACTTTAATGGGTTTTTTATCAAAATCCGCCCTAGCTATTGGAGTGTCTTCAAATTCTACCGCATTTAACCTTAGTTCGCCATAATCGCAATATTTTTTTTCGCGTTCAATCATTATATATTGGCGTCCCAGTTTTTTTGCAGCTGCAGCAGTTGTCATTGTTCCACCAAACGGATCAAGCACAACATCGCCTATTTTTGATGAAATGGCAATTATCCGTTCTAACATTTCTTGTGGCTTTTGTGTGTTGTGCAACTTATTGCCCTCTTTATCTTTAAGTCTTTCAGCCCCTGAACAAACTGAAAAGCGCCACACCGAACCAAGTTGCTTTCTAATTCCCTTTGAATAATCATTTTCTGAAACTGTATCCGTATTAAATTCTTTTGCTGTTTTATAATTGAATGTGTACTTTGATTTTTTTGATTTTGTTGCCCATATCAATGTTTCGTGGCTATTATTCAATCTTGTGCCCATAAAATTAGGAGTGGGATTTTTTTTATGCCAAATAACATCATTGATAAACCAAAATCCCAATTCTTGCATTATAGCTCCTATGGTATATATGCACTGCATTCCACCAATAACCCAAATAGAACCATTAGGTTTTAAGACTCTATGGCATGCTTTGAGCCATTTGCGTGTAAATACCTCATAACTATCCAACGTATCAAATTGATCCCATTCATCGTTACAACCATTAAATTCAGTACCTTCTACACGCATTAACGTACCTTCAACCCTCATCCAGTATGGAGGATCAGCAAAAATAAGGTCTATACTATTTTCATCGATAGTTTCTAAAATTTCAATTGAATTACCATTAATTATTTTATTCACAATGCCTATCTCCTTGCTCCTATTGTTTATCGCTTATCTCGACCATTTCCATAATATCGGAAACATCACATTTTAATGCAGTACATATTTTTGCAAGTATATCCGTATTGACATTTTCATTTCTGCCAAGCTTTGTTATAGATGCAGAACTAACCCCCGACATTTGCTGTAAATCTTTCTTTTTTAGATTTCTGTCAATAAGAAGTTTCCACAGTTTATTATAGCTGATAGCCATTTCGTTATCTCCTTTAAGTCAGTATAAGAAATATAATATATTATATCATATTTTTGATGAAAAGTCAATGATATTGATGAGTTCTAATCATATTTAATGACTTTTCTTCTGAAATAGCATAGAAACAGCACCGATATTAACAAATAAGTCGGTGCTGTTCTTGAAAGTTTACTTTTTTCCTTTAACAAATCTGTTCATTTACCAAAAGCCGTGTAAAAGCATTTACCGCTCTTGCCACTGTGCCTTTTGTTGTTCCGAACAGCATTTCATTTTGAATACCCTCAAGCAGAACAAGTTTACTGTACGGTAATCCCCCTTTTTTGAGTTGTTTCGTATATTATATGTAGGCAATTCATTACCCTGTAAATCAAGATGCTTGACATTTGCAAACCCAATCACTTGTTCATCATCTGCAAATTGCCAGCCGACACCTTTTATAGCAGAAATAACCGTCAATTTATTGTATTTTGATGAAATTTCACGATTGATTTTGGCAATATCATCAGCCTTAATGCCAATATTATAATTCATTAAATCTTGCGTTGCCGTTGAAAGTTCAGTCCTTTTTAAATCAAGTGTGGTAAGAAGTTGTCTTGATTTTTTTACGATTAAGCGAATTGAAACGGAGTTATCGAAATTTCTGATACCCAGGGCAAAAATTTCTGCACCTTTTTTCAAAAAAATACAGGTTGGAAAAAGTGTCATTTTTGTCACACCTGTCATGTGCTCTGTTTTTCTGTCGTTTTCTACATTATTGTAGTTTTCCTCTGCCATTTAATATGACCTCCTAATGTTAAGATTTGCATCCAAATTTTCATTGAATGTATCTTCCATTACAATAATGTCCGTTTTAATGTATCAGTGTCTTATGCAATGTATCTTAAATGTATCGTTTCAACCCCCAAAAGAGCAATGTATGTATTTCCTGCATAGTAACGAAAATCAGATGTATGCACAATAAAAAATCAATGTCTGTGTGCATACAAAGTGTTGAATTTGTGCATATAAAACAAAATTGATTTTTAATGTATCGCTTGACAAATGTGTATTTTTCACAAAAATAAGATGATATAAAAAAGCCGCCTGAAACCCATTCAGACGGCTTAAAACCTATATGTTCAGCTATTTATTTAACTTGTTTCTCTGATGTATCCTTTTTTTCTTTTAATTTTGGCTTTTTATCCTTTATATCAAAATACTGCCGCCAAATTGGCGGCAGTATTTTGATTTTATATAATTCTCGGATTATATTTTTTAAGCAGATAATTTACTTGCAGAATATATCCGATAAATTGCGGCATTGCCATTAACTGCCCGAAAAACGGCTTTGAATAGTCAAACTTGCCCTTTAAAATATTTTCAAGCTTATGCTTGTCACAAAGGGCTAAAATAGGTGCATTTTCATCACTTATGACATCGGCAAGCAGTTTTTTTGCAGCTTCCTCATAGTGAGGATTGTGAGTCTTGGGATATGGACTTTTTCTTCTTGTTCGCACATCTTCGGGCAAAATACCTTTAGCGGCTTCACGCAAGATGTTTTTTGATATATTATTTCTGTTTTTCATTTCCCACGGAATATTCCATACATATTCAACAAGTCTGTGGTCACAGAACGGAACTCTTACTTCAAGTCCCGACGCCATGGACATTCTGTCTTTTCTGTCAAGCAGGTTTGTCATAAACCAGTTTATATTAAGATACGATATTTCACGGCGGCGCTTTTCTTCAGGAGAGTCGCATACAAGCTGAGGAGTTTCGGCAATTGATTCCTCATACCGACGGCGTGAATATTCATCAAGCTTAAGAGTTTCCTTTACCATAGGTTTCAAAATTTCGTTTCTTACAGATAAATCATAGCACCACGGAAAAGCGGGAGTTTTAAACGCTTTTTCCTCTCTGAACCACGGATAGCCGCCGAATATTTCATCACTGCATTCGCCCGACAGGGTTACGGTATGATTTTTCTTAACCTCACGGCAGAAATAAATAAGCGAAGCGTCCACGTCTGCCATTCCGGGTAAATCCTTAACATACAGAGCCTCCTCCAAAAGGTCGGTAAGAGCTGAATTGGGACATACAAGATATTTATGATTAAATCCGAATTCCTCAACCATTCTCGGAACCCATTTCGTGTCGGAATCGGGCTGAAAGTGTGAAGCCTTAAAATATTTATCATTATCCTCATAATCGAAAGAATAGGTACAGAACGGCTCTTTGTTTTCCATTGCGCCTATTGCGGAAATTATACTCGAATCAAGTCCGCCCGATAAAAATGAGGCTATAGGAACATCGGAAACAAGCTGACGCTTAACGCTGTCATACACCAATTCCCGAACACGTTTGATTGTTGTTTCATAGTCGTCCTCATGGGTATGGCTTTCAAGCTGCCAATATTTTTTGATTGATGTTTTATGCCTGTCTATTATCATATATCTTGCGGGGCGTAATTCTTTTATGTTTTTATACACGCCGCAGCCCTGTGTTCGTGCGGGACTCATTCCGAATAATTCACATAAACCGTCTTTGTCAAGCGCAGGAATTACGCAAGGATATTCAAACAGCGTTTTGATTTCGGAAGCGAATATAACGGTATCGTCCTTTTGCGTGTAGAATAAAGGCTTAACGC
>CAKSGG010000196.1 GCA_934454215.1 uncultured Clostridia bacterium | reverse complement strand
TATATTGAATTTGTTTTGGGTTTTTATGGGATAGACGCATTTAAAAAGACAGTAAGATGGGCAAAACCGAAAAATGTAAAAGATAAGATTGGAATTAAAAATCTGAGATTTGGAGATATTGTGACAGATATTGTTGCCAAAGGTAATAATTGTCTTGTTATTGCAAATGCACCATATACGCTTGAGATAAATGACAAAAGATATGCTATTGAATCAGGAGAAAACGTTTTACAGTTGGAAAAAACATAAGCTCAAGAACATAGTGAAAGGAATGGTTTAACATATGAAGAGAATACTTTGTGCTTTGATTGCGGCAGCATTTTTGCCTATGTATGTTTTTGCATATGACAGAGACGCATACAGAGAAAAGGCAGATGAAATTAAATTATTGATTGAGCAATGCGAAGAACAGGGAATAAATGTACAATACGAAAAAGCAGACAGTAATATATTGGACATTTATGCCGACAGAATACAAGAATTTGCAGACGGAAACTTAAGCGAGAATATAACAAGCTTTCAACAGACAGAGCTTGATGATATATATAATGAAGTCAAAACAAATTTGACCGGTTATTTGAACGGAACAAAAACTCCGATGCCATATGTCTACAGTTACAAAAACGGCGACAAGCTTTCTTCAAGCGGAAGCTCCTTGATTAATGCTGAGGGAAAACCATATTATTCTGTAGGATTCGGACATTTTAATCTTGTTGATTCTATGGGAGAATTTAATTTATATGGGTTTGACAATGTTCAATTTGAAATGTATCCGGAGGCTGTCTTGTCCGGAAGTTATGACGTTGCCGGTTGGAATACTTTTTCGGGATGCGATCTTTCGGCCGGTAATGGAGTTGATAACAGTACTGCATTGAGAGTATCATCTCAGGGAAGATTATATCAAAGAACTCCTGTACTGCCGAATACCGAGTATACGCTTTCGTTTTATACAAAAGGAACCGGGAGTTTCAATTATACAAATGGGGAGTGGATTAAGACAGCAACCGCAAAACCAAACAGTGGCTGGTGGCGTGAGTACACATCAACATTTACCACAGGGGCAAACACATTCGCGATAGACATAGAGTTTGATTTCAATGCAGCATCTGACGTTCTTTTGGATAATATTAAGCTTACAACAGCAACATCTGATAGCAAAAATGCTGTTATAAACGGTGATTTTGAGGATGATAATGAGTTTGGAACACCGTTTTATTCGGACGGCTCTACATTGGACGAAGCAAGAAAGACACTTTACACTGCCGAAAAAGAAAACTCGAAGGTGTGCGTATTGATACGTCCGAATTACAAGTGGGATGAAACGATAAAGACAAAATATCCGGAGGCGTTTAATGCTGAGGACGGAAGCATGATACTCACCAATCCTACCGCAAAAAAATTGGTGGAAAAATATTTGCGTTCTGCTATGAACACGTTAAGTGAATTTGATTCGCTTGGCAGTATTTGCCTTACAAATGAATCGTATTATGACACATCGAAATATTCGGCATATAAAACGGAGTTTCAGAATTACCTGAAAAGTGTGCATGGAAATATATCGAATTTAAATAGCAAATACGGTTCAAATTATTCCGATTTTTCTGAAATTGATATGCCTGCAAAAGCGGCTGCAACTCCGCTCTTTTATGATTGGAAAAATTTCAATGATAAAGTGTTTGCAAAATGGCACAGTTTTGCGGCAGGCATAATTAAAAACTGTATGCCCCAAATTCCGGTTCATGCAAAAGTTCTTACATATATGAACGACCAGGATTGGAATATGTCAAGGCATTTGAGCGGCGGAGGAAATGCCGAGCTTTTTGATGAATTTTCTGATTATATCGGAAATGACGGCGGTGCATATCTGGAAGAAAAAAACTATTGTGCAACAGAAAATGTCATGAAATGGTACGACTATTTAAACAGTATCAGCGACAAGCCGATATACAATTCAGAGGACCATATAACAATAGATAAGGGACAAAGTTATAATGCGCAGCAGGCAGATTTTACTTCGGGAAGTATATGGCAGGGAGCTGTTCACGGAAAGGACATTTCAACAATATGGATATGGTCGGGAACTCTCGATTCGAATAATGATACATTCGGACATTTAAGGCTCAGACCGAAATCAATTTCGGAGGTTGCAAAAACAAAACTTGATTTGAACAGACTTTCCGAAGAAGTGACAGCTATATCGAATAAGCAGCCGGATGTCGGAATCCTTTATTCTGACACAGCGAGAATTTATAATCGAACATATATGAATGTGATCGATGTTGTCTATAATGCGGCGATTAAGTCCGGTAACAAAGTCGGCTTTATTCTTAATAATACATCGCAGAATAAAATCAACAAGTATAAGACAATTGTTGTTCCCCGCGTGCTTAATATTGAAAAAAGTATGCTTGAAAAGCTGTCCGCATACTTGTCTGATGGCGGAAAGTTAATTATAATTGACGGCGATTCCTTAAAGAAAGACGAGTATGATAATCCTCATGACACATCGCTCGTGAACAGCATTTTAAATAAGTCTGAAATTATTAACTGTACAACAAAAACAGCCTCGGCAATAAGTTTTCCCACAGTGGAATATATGCAGCAAAAGCTGGAAGGAGAATTGAAAATCACCGATGAAAACGGTGGAAGATTGTCTAATGTCGAGTGGCAAAGTGTTAAATATGAAGACGGATATCTGGTAAGCGTGTTCAATTATGATAAAAATAATTCGGAAAAAATTATATTATCAAAAAATCAAAAAGAATTTGATAATATAATTGAACTTATAAGTCTGAACGATGTAACAAGTTCGTATGAACTCAAACCTTTGGGAAAGGCTTTGTTTTATGTATATAACAACATCGGAAAAAACAATGAAATAAAAAAGCTGAACGGAACGCGTTCGGAAAATACAAATAAGCTTTTATGGACGCCGCTCTTAAAGGGTAATAATAAATATTATATATTCAGAGTCGGCGTAAACGGCGAATTATCTTTTATAAAAGAAACGTCCGAAACATCATTTGAAGAAAACGGAGAGTGTTCCGCATATGTTGTTAAGATGTTTAATGACGGTGAGCTTTCGAATGGCAAAGCCGTAACATGTGAAAATGAAGAAAGTGTCATCTTTGACACAACCGAAAAGCAAGAAGGAGATGTAATCAAACTCAATATTTGTGCAAAAAACAATAATGCATATTCAATAGCTTCCGAACTGATTGTATCTGCATATAATGAAGATAATTCTCTTGCCGGAGTGAGGATATTTAATGTGATATTGCCGGCAGGCAGGCAAGCGAAATTTGAATGTGATTTTTCGGTAGAGGGAATGGGATATACAAGCGTGCGGCAGAAGTAAAATCAGAGTGAAAACATTTTCTGTCGCTTGCAATATAAAAATAGCCGCTAAAGCATCTGTACTTTAATTATGGAGCGGTATAATTAAATGCCGATAAACCATCAAAAATCTGATACAATAAAATAAATCAGAAAGAGGGAAAGAAAATGTCAAAGCACAGTAAAGAATTTAAAGCGGAAGCATTAAAACTGTCCGATGAAATCGGAGTCAAAAAGGAAGCACTGCAATTAGGATTGCAATACTACACACTTGCAGATTGAAGAAAGGCTCGTAAGTATGCAAAAAGCATGCTGTGGTTCTGACAGAAAATGAGGCTCATGCGAAAATATGCGTGCGTGAATGTGAAGTGCCAGAACTTCGTCGTGCAAATGAAATATTAAAGGATGCTCTTGTTTTTTTCGCAAAAGACCGGAAGAAGTAAAGACAAGTGAAAGATACATATTTGCTGAATCTTTCAAAGGCAAATATTCTGTCAAAGAAATGTGTAAAGTCTTGAAAATCAGCGACTGGATATTACCGTTGGCTGAAAAACAAGTCAAAGCCTTCCAAGCGTCAGCTCCTTTCGGTCAAAATACAAAAGATAATAGACAGCATCCCGACAATGACATTTACGGCGTTCTGAGCATAAAAATAGCCTTGGAACAAGAAGGTATAACAGTCAGCAAAAGAACGGTATCGAGAACTATGTCTGAGGTGGGATTGTTGCATAAAAGACGTAAACTTCGCGAAATAATAAAGGCGGCAGTCGAAATCAGGGAAAAAGAAAACTTAATAAAACGTGATTTTTCAGCATATATGCCATTGAAAAAGGTAGTTTTGGACATTAACGAAATACAATGCCGCGACGGCAAGCTGCATGCGTCCACAGCGCTAGACTGCTTTAACGGAGAAATAGTTGTACTTGCTATAGATAGCAATATGAGGAAAGAATTATGTATTAAAACGATTGAACAACTGAAAGAAAAATACGGAAATCAGCTCCATGGCATGATTTTTCGCAGCGATAGAGGGAGACAATACACAAGTGAGGCGTTCAGAGGAACACTCAAATCGTATAAAATAACACAAAGGTTGAGCGGAGTCGGACGCTGCTATGATAATGCCCGAATGGAAAGCTTTTGAGCAACAGTGAAAAAAGAAAAAATCTATCATATTGCAGCACACAAGCTAACCTGAGAACGGGTTAAAAGTATTGTTTTCAGATACATTTTTGCATATTATAACAGAATAAGGGTTTACACCGCAAATCCGCAAGGAGTGCCGTTGGTCGGATACAGAGCATGGATAAACGGTTACCGAAAAATTGTCGCCTGATGACAGGCTTGCAAATCTGTTTTAACTCGTTTCGCTACGCTGCACTCGTTAAAACAGATTTAATATTGCGTATATTTAAGGCTTAGGGTAAATTTCGACTGCACATTTATTTGCATTTCCATTGTTAATGATTTGCATATCACTGTATTTATGAAAACGTGTGGTATTGTTATATTACGAACATATGATAACATAAATAATGTAGCTTTGTCTTCAAAAAAATAGGAACAACCTGCTTAATCAAATCTTTATAACAAGAAAGTGACTGATAATTTCTACTACGAATACTAAGTTCAAAGGAGTGACTGTCAGACCATTACATTCTCATTATACTAAAATGAGCACAACTTGTAAATCATGCTGAGGTACCGGCTACAAGTTACGATAATCTTGTACCAAGGAAATGATTTTATGAACAGAGAAACGGTATATACGAATATAAATGATGCAGTTTTTTTCTATGACAAAATACATGAAGGGCAGCTGTATGCGTCCGTTTTGTCGAGAAATCATGAAAGCTTGTTTCTTGTAACGGAAGGCAGCTTGCTGTACGAAAAAGATAATATAAAAGAAATAATATTTAAAGGACAACTGGGATATATCGCCAGAGGGGCGATTGATAAAAGCTCAGCATACG
>CAKSGG010000195.1 GCA_934454215.1 uncultured Clostridia bacterium | reverse complement strand
CTAAATCTATTTACATCTTGTGCAACATATCTTAGTATATTGGCAGCGATTTCATTTACTACATAAGAAAATCCATTTTTCAAAACAAGGTATGCAAATGAAGCAAAAGGATCATAAGCCGCAAAACTTCTTCCACATACTTCTTGATAAGATTTGTCCACACTTTGAATTACGTACAAAGCGTGTTCTTCATCAACTTTCATAAATGCTAATAAAACATCGTTGAATCCATTCTGTGATTTTAGAATAGCCTTCGATATTTTTTCGGCACTCAAATCATACAAATAACTGTCTATTTCCTCATCAAATATCTTTGCATCTATTTTTTGTGCTATATGTTCTTGATTTTTTTCTGACTGCTTAAAAGATACAACTTTTTCAAAAAAAGTTGTAAGTTGACCGGCATCTGCATAACGATATGCTGCATCTGTATTTGTTGCTTTTTCTGCAACACTTCGGTACATGTGATGTGAATTTCGGGGGTCTCCTGTCATTATAAAATTTATCACTCGCCCTATTGAATAAACATCACTACGCTTATCTCCATCTTTTAACATCATGAATTGTTCAGGTGCACAATAATAGCATTGTCCTACTGCATTTGTATGTATGGTTTGATGTGATGTAAACACATTCAAGTCCTTTCCTAACCCGAAATCTGCAATCTTTATCATTCCAGAATTTATAAAAATATTGTTCGCACTTATATCTCTATGTATTATATCTCTTTTATGTATTTCGGTCATAATGTGTAATATTTGCCGAATACAATTTAAACGAATCATTTCCGACAAATCATTATTTTTCACATATTTGTACAATGTTGTTTCTGCGTATTCCATCGTATAAGAGCAATTGTCTTCGTCAAAATTATATACTTCAATAATCCCAATCGCATCTTGTAAAGATTTGGTGATATTATATTCTCGCTTAAAACGACTTCGAATACCCCTATCAGTCAAGTAATCATCTTTTAATTTTTTTACCACTAATCCTGTAGATTTTTGGCGATATACATTTGCAAATCCTCCATTACCAATAGGCTCTAAATCAGCATCTTCTTTGACAAGGTGAAATTTGCCATTGTTTCGGGTTATTTTGCATAAATCTCTATGAAATATACTATTAAATGCCTTGTATATTTCTTCGGATTTTTCTGCAGCATCAACTTCTGATAAAGATTGTTCTTGCATTAAATAACTTTTAGATAATATAATGTTGAAAAACAAATCTATGTTATGGTTATTTATTAAATCTATAAGTTTATCGTGAACATACGCCCATCTTGATGGAAAGCCCGAAGTATATACATCTTTAGTTCCAAAATATGAATTAAAAAATTTTACAAGCTTGTAGCCTTGTTTGTATGCGTAATATCCAGCTATATCTCCGCAAAAAATATTGGAAATTTCTTTTAATGAATCAGAACTAATCATTATAAATCAACCTTTTCTTTTTTGTTTTCAAAGTTCAATAGCATATCTCTGTAATACTCGTATTGTTTTTGTCTTGCCTCGATTTCTGCCGGAAGTCCCTCGGACATGTCGTTACATAGTTTGTCAAAACGGTCGAGAATGTTGACAATACGCTGTTGTTCTTCGATTGGTGGTAGAGGAATTTTTATATTTAGTATATCATCTTTTCTAAGATTAGTTTGATCAACGCCATTATCAAATCTTAATAACTGTTTGTTTCTATTTAGAACATAAAAAAGAAACTTGGTTAAAATTTTGTTGTTATCTTTAACTGTAAATGCTCCTATTCGTTGATTTAGGGTGTATTTATTATTTTCAGTTACTAAAAAGCATTTAGCCAAAGCTCTACCATTAGGTAAATCACTCATAACCATAAGTATATCATTTTCAAATAAAGGGCATATCTGAATATTAGAATATTTCTTTACATTTCCCAAAGTAGATATAAACTTTGAATTTACAACAATATACTCGCCATCATTAACAATATTTTTTTCATGTCCCTTTCCATTCCTAAAATCACATATATTCCTCAGTAATTCAAACTTTATTTCATCGGGATTAAAATCAAGAAGTTTGTTTGAATAATATTCATACTGTTGTTTCCTCGTTGTAAGCTCTGCTGTAAGCTCTGCTGTAAGCTCTGCTGTAAGCTCTGCTGTAAGCTCTGCTGTAAGCTCTGCTGTAAGCTCTGCTGTAAGCTCTGTGAAATTGTCCAAAATACGGACAATTTCACTCTGTACCTCTAATGGCAGTACAGGAACAGCAAAATTTGAATATATACTAATCCACAAGCGTTTATGTTCGGTAGAGGAATAGTTAAGAAAGCCCATTAAATGAAATATATACCTCAATGAGCCAATGTTGTTTTTTGCTTTCAACATTTTCATAGCAGATGATTTCACTTTAAACGGAAAATCAACCCACTTGAAAGCCCCTGTAAAATCATCAAATATAATTACGGGATTTTCTTTTGATGCAAAATAAACACCATTAGTTTCGTTTGTATACCCTAATATAAAAGATTGTCCCGCAGTTAAAACCGGTATTGTGAAATTATCATCATAATCGGTGGTTTTTACTATATATTTAGTTGGCTGTTCATAGTCGATAAGTTCTCCGATGTTACAATATTCAACCCCATTAGGGCACAACTCATCAATAAGCATTTGCAATTTACTCATTTTTCTGCTCCTTTTACTCGTCAAGCAACTTTTGCAATTCTTCCTTGCTCGGCAATACAGTTTGGTATTTACTTGCAAAAATCTGTGTATTATCTTCGGGCAATGTCATTTCGACAACGGCTTGATTTTTGTCCTTGCAAAGAATTATTCCTATTGTTTTATTCTCATCATCAAGTTTTACATTTCTGTCATAAAAATTTACATACATCTGCATTTGACCTATATCCTGATGTTTCAGCTCGCCAATCTTTAAGTCAAATAAAACAAAGCATTTAAGCAAACGGTTATAAAATACAAGGTCACATCTGAAATGTTCTTCCTCAAAAGTTAATCGAACCTGTCTGCCGACAAATGTAAAGCCTTTTCCCAATTCAAGCAAAAACTTTTGTAAATTATCAATTATTCGTTTTTCAAGCTCGGTTTCGGAATATTCCGCAAGTTCCGGCAAGCCCAAAAATTCGAGTACATAAGGGTCTTTTACCAAATCTGACGGTGTTTCAATTATCTGCCCGTCGGTTGAAAGCTTTTTAACATTTTCTTTATTTGTGCTTAATGCCAATCTTTCATACAAAGATGTGTTAAATTGCCTTTTTAATTCAGACAAGCTCCAATCATTTTTAACGGCTTCGATTTCATAAAAATGTCTTTCGTCAACATTATCTATACGCATAAGTTTTAAATAATGCGACCAGCTAAGGTAAAACTTTCTTCCTGTTTCCGTTGACGGCAAATTTTTAGATTGGGGAAACACTGTTTCACCAATTACATCGTGAGAGTAAATTATATAAAATTTTCGCATTAACTTTAAATTATCCACAGAATATCCTTTTCCAAAATTTTCTGTTAAATATTCCGACAAACCTTTTAAAATGTATTTTCCGTACTCTGCCCTTTGCTCGCCGCTTTGTTCCTCCTGAACAATCATTTTTCCTATTTCGTAGTATGTGTAAACCATAGAAAGATTAACGGCTGTTTTTACATTATGCTTTGCCTGTGCAAGGATATTTCCAACTTTTTCAAGAAAATTATTATCCATTTTCAAATCTCCTTTTGTAAGCAGGGAACGGTTTTGAGCCGTTCCGCCTTATAAATATATTATACTTCAATTTCTGCAATTATTTTATCAATTTCATCACGCAAAAGCTGTTCTCTTGCAACGATTTCGAAAATTTGCTTATTAAGCTCCGTAATATCTATCTTTTCTCTTGTGTCCTCTTGCTCAACATAGCTTGAAACAGAAAGATTATACTCCTGTTTTTCAACCTCATCACTCGAAACAAGTCTTGAAATATAGTCTTTATCCGTTCTTTCAACATATGTGTTTATTATGCTGTCAAGATTTTCAGCCGTCATTTTATTATTATTTGTAACCTTGACACATTCTTTTGTTGCGTCTATAAAAAGGATTGAATTATCTGTCTTTGATTTTTTCAGCACCATAATACAGGTCGCTATGCTTGTACCGTAAAAAAGATTGTCTGGAAGCTGAATAATGCAATCAATAAAGTTGTTGTCAACAAGATATTTTCTGATTTTCTGTTCCGCACCGCCACGGTACATAACACCCGGAAAGCATACAATAGCAGCCGTACCGTTTGTCGCAAGCCAAGAAAGCGAGTGCATTATAAACGCAAGGTCGGCTTTTGATTTCGGTGCAAGCACTCCTGCCGGAGAAAAACGAGGGTCGTTTATCAGTATCGGGTTATCGTCACCCTGCCATTTTACAGAGTACGGCGGATTTGATACGATAGCCTCAAAAGGTTCATCGTCCCAATGCTGCGGCTCTGTTAGTGTGTCCTCGTGTGCAATGTCAAATTTATTATAATCAATATCGTGCAAAAACATATTGATACGGCAAAGATTGTATGTAGTTATGTTGATTTCCTGTCCGTAAAAGCCCTGTCTTACCTTGTCCTTACCAAGTATCTTGGCGAATTTCAAAAGCAGAGAGCCGCTTCCGCAAGCAGGGTCATAAACCTTGTTTACCTCGGTTTTTCCGATAATGGTCAGGCGTGTCAACAGCTCTGAAACCTCTTGCGGTGTATAGTATTCACCGCCTGATTTTCCCGCATTTGAAGCATACATACCCATCAAATACTCATAAGCGTCACCAAATGCGTCAATGGTATTGTCCTGTAAATCACCGAGTTTCATTTCTCCGATACCGTCAAGGAGTTTTACAAGCCTTTCATTACGCTTTGCAACACTGCCGCCGAGCTTGTTACTGTTTACATCTATATCGTCAAACAATCCCTTAAAATCGTCCTCGCTGACAGTTCCCTGTGCAGAGCCTTCTATATTTTTAAATACCTTTGAAAGTGTTTCGTTAAGGTTTTCATCTTTTGCAGCATTTGCCCGTACATTACAAAAAAGCTCACTCGGCAAGATAAAAAAGCCCTTTGTTGTTACCATATCATCTCTGACGCACTCAGCCTCCTCATCGGGAAGCTGTGCGTAGTCAAAATCGGTTATTCCTGCGTCAAGCTCACCTTTGTTTATGTAAGCGGTAAGATTTTCTGAAATGTAGCGATAGAATAAAAATCCAAGCACATATTGCTTGAAGTCCCAGCCGTCAACGCTGCCCCTTAAATCATTTGCTATATTCCATATGGTACGGTGCAGCTCCGCACGCTCTTGTTCCTTTTTGTTATCAATCATCTTTTGGAAACCCCTTTTTCTTTTTATTATAT
>CAKSGG010000194.1 GCA_934454215.1 uncultured Clostridia bacterium | reverse complement strand
GATTATTATGCAGAGCTTAACGAAGGATACCCGAGCGGATATTTTAAAGCCGCAGAATATGCGGGACTTCCGTCATACGGCGGTGTGACAAGCGTATTGTCAAGAGGTCAGGCTTGTCAGTTTTTGTATAAGTCAATGAACGCTCCGATGATGGGTTATTCGGGAATTGGCGGTTATGTCAAGGACAAGAGCAAAACATTGTTAAATGAAACTCTTAAAATGACAAAGAACGAGGGTATGTTTGTTGCAGACAGCAGTATGTCGATATTCGGCGAGTATAATGTATCTGACGGCTATGTTGTGCTTGACTACAAGAGATATAAAACATTAACATCGAATATATCCGATTTGGTAGGACATTACGTATATTATTATCTGAATGACGATAATGAGGTTGTTGCTGTGATTGATAAGTCAAAGAGCAGTATAACGGTTGACGGTGACGATATTAATGAAAATACAGGGACAGAGACACTTAAATACCGTGTCGGCGAAAAAAACAAATCGCACAATATCGCATCGGACGCATACTTTGTTTATAACGGTATGCCGTGTCCCAATATTACCGATGATTATTTTAAGGATATTTACGGCAGTGTGACATTGATAAATAATGATGATGACAAATATGCCGATACTGTAATTATATGGAATTATAAAAACTATATCGTTAAATCATATTCCCCGTACACTTCAAAGCTGTATACAAAAAATCCCGAGTATGAATTTGATTTATCGGATATTGAATATGTAATAAAAAAAGACGGTACGGCGATAGCTCCCGAAACACTTTCAAGCGGTCAGGTTATTACGGTAGCAGAAAATAATTTAAAAGCAAATTTTTACATATCGGATAAATTTATGACGGGAATGATAAAATCCGAAGATACAACAAACGGAGAATTTACAGTAAACGGAACAGTGTACAAAAAAGCAAAAGATTTCAATGATTCGTTTGAATACGGCATTACATACGATATATACTTTGATATGCTCGGAAATATTTATCATCTTGAAAAAACATCATCCGAAACAACAGCTTACGTCTACAATTCTTTTCAAGGCTCGCCTGCTGATGAGGACGAGGTGTACTCAAAGGTATTTACCGAAAAGGGAAAGAAAGAGACCTTGAAATATGCGTCAAAGGTATCTGTAATTTACGGTAACGAAAAAAGCGTATATAAACCCGGAAAGCTGTTAGCGTCGCTGCTGCGCAATACAAACGGCGAAAGTGTTGCTATGATTGTAAAATACGAGCTTAACGGTAATAATGAAATAAGCAAAATAAAAGTGCCTGTCGACGCTCAGTGGGACGATTTCAGCGAGGATTATTTCAAGTGTAATATGGATACGCAAAAAGCGTATAGCAATTATTATAATCAGACAGGTAAAGAGCCGTCATTAAGTAATGAAAAGGCTACTATGTATAACACTCTTCTTAGCTGGATAAACGGAACAAGTGTAAAAAGAAACGAGGATAATCAGGTATTGCCGAACAGAAATGATGAAGATAAGCAATATTCAGCCGCCATGGACGCTGATACTGTTATTTTTGACATTACGAAAAACGAAAAAGATTGGTCGGTAAAAAATACAGGAAGTTATTCTAACGGAACAGTATTTCCAAATGCTAAAATATATGACAGAACAAAAACGGGAGCGGTAAAATATATGCTTGTTGTTTCGGATAGGGTAGGAGGAGATACAACAAGTTTCACATATGACGACCCGATGATATTGGTAACAAACAAGCTTACAACTCTTAATGATGATGAAGAGGCGTGTTATGCGGTAACGGGCATGAAATATGACGGAACAAAGGAGAATTATTACACTGTTGACCCCGAATTGTCAAGCAATGCTCCTGTATCAATGCAAAGAATAATGAATTTCGCAGATGTCGATTTAGGTGATATTATTCAGATAAAGACTGACGCATATAATAATATTTCGGGATTCAGACTGTTATGCAAGGGAAATGGCAATCCGGAATGTCTGTATAATCCGTTCCCGACAGACCAAGTAAGCGAAAGTGCAAAATTATCACTTCCGCCCATTTCTCACGGAAATGCTTTTTACGGTCCGTGTGCATTTGAGGACGGTATATGTGTATATAAAAACAGTCAAGCTGTTATTGATGGATACGATAACGGAACATATCAGTATCCGATATGCAGATATATGCACAGTGCTTCAAATGATGTAATTCTTATGTTTAACAGAAAATCAAGAATTTCTGCCGTTCTGAAAGCCGATGAGGGATTTAGCACGGACGAGGCTTTTGTTTATACATATCCGGGGTACGGCAGAAAAATGATAGTGCTTTACCAATAGTGAAAGAATGGAGCTTTATATGAAAAAAATAAAGAATATCTTAATATTTTTACTGATTGCCGTAATGCTCGATATATCAGCAGTTTGTGCGCAGGAAGATAAAAAGGGCAGGGAAACGGACGGAATTTATGTTCCTTACGGAACGTGTCTTGATTATTATACGCAGGACGATATAAAGAAAGCGGCAGATAATCTGTTTTCAATGCTTGACCCAAAAAGCGAAGATACAAAAGACGTATACAAGCTGTATAATGACGGATATTATCTTGAAGCTATGATAGTTTTCAGAAATTACATGGTGGACAGAATACGTCAAACGCCTATTTACGGAGTATTGGCGAATGAAGGAGCATATTCATGGAACAGATGGTACGGTCAGGCTTGCGTTATAGCAGGAGACTGGACTCTTGAAGAATATAATAATATGTTTCTTAACCGTTATGAAAAGGGGGACATGAAACCCGTTATAGATGTTATAGGATATACGAACTTTATAGACCCCGATTTAAAAATGGATTTAAACTGGACTGCTGTTCCTCCCGATACAAACGAGGCGATTACTCAGCCTACGTACGGAGGAATCAGCGGAAGAATTGCGTCCGCATATGCACAGTTTCATGATGAGAAATATTTAAAAAAATGGTTTCAGGTTATGGAATCGTATGCGACTCAATACCGTGCACAGCAGGAGGCAAGTCAACCCGGATATTCGGAAATGAGTCCCGAGGAAAGGCTTGCTTACCAGATTGCTCACGAAAAGGATTGGACAAAGGGCTATGAGCCTATGACGGCAAGATATGCCGGACACAATATACACTTTTTGCAGAAAGCGGCGGACATTATAGGCGGACTGGCTATTGTAATAAAATGTCTGCCGAATGAAGAAAAAGCAATGCCGAGCGGCTACGAAGGTTTTAGATGGAGCTTATCTGCCGATTCTACATTTACGGGTACGCTTGATGAGGAAACATATGACTTGATTGACCCTGTACGGTTTGCATTGATTTCATATCATCTGATTACGGGTGAATTTTATCGGCTTGGCGCTTACAGAATTTCTCCGGGACATATTGTTAATCAGCAGATTGAGGGTACAACAAATTATTTCAGATATATGTGCTTATTCAAAGATTTTACATTCTGTAATCAATGGATTGACGATACCGTTAAGATATTGAACGATAATGTCATAGGCTCGTTTTATCAGGACGGAGGAGTTCTCGAAAAAGCATTTAACTACAACCGTGGAACGGTAGACACTGCGGCGGGTATTGCAAGAATTGCTCAAATGGCACCCGAATTTTTGAGTAAGCTGGGCAAAATCAGCACTCTTGAAAAGTACTGGGGACGTTTGCAGGAGGGATACACCTCAAATACGGGAATTATACCCAATGTCGGAAACGAGTCAAACGTCGGAACACCCGATATTTGGAATAATATTGAAAATAAGACAAAAATGGAAAACAGTCTTGCGGGTAATAAGGCGTTGGGATATAATTCGGTAGCTTATCCGTATTCGGGGTATGTTGCGCTAAGAAACGGCTGGAATACCGACGATTTGTATTTAAGTTTTTTTAATAACGATTATCGTTCAAGCGGACATTTAATAACGGGAACGAATGCAATTTTAAGCTTATCGGCATACGGCAGAACCATGCTTGTTTCGGGCGGTGCACCGTGGTACGGTTATGAATATGTATCATCGCAAAAGTTTATTGATACTTGGTATGATGAAATAAACGGATATTTTCAGGAACGTTCATCAAGAAAACTTTGTACTGTTATGGTAAACGGAAAATCACAGGAGGGAAGTAACAAGGCATACAGTCCTGTGCTGAAAAGGGGATATATAATATCGGGTGCGGAAAATCTTGTTAAAAAAGTGCCGGATGAACCTCTTAATTATCGTTTCGGTACAAACGACAGCTTTGATTTTACCGAGGGTGAGTGGCAAGGCGGTTACACCTACGAAGATGCCGAAAAGGTTATTTATCAGGCGGAAACGCACAATGAAAACGATGCAGGCAGAATGGCTGACCATAAAAGAAGCGTTATCATGGTAAAGGACGCTGATTTATGGCTGGTATTTGATGAGATGAAGAATATGAACGGAAGAAAAAATACATATTCTCAGATTTGGAATTTTGCGGCTTATAACGAGGAAAATGAGAATTTATCGGGATATACCGATGAGCAGGTTGTTTTGGATAAAGAAAACAATATTGTAAAAACTCAGGACGAGAATGGACCTAACCTGAATATTATGTGTATTTCTGACAGCGATTTGGATTATAAAAAATATTACGGAACGCTTGAAGAAGGGAAAACAAGCTTAGGCTGGTCAAAGGGCGGTAAAAACAGCGATATGGGCGGATATACTCCTCGCGCCGATGTTCATGTAAATTGGAGCGACAGCGGTGAAATAGGCAAAACTACAAAGGTTTTATCTATTCTTTCTCCGTCAAAAGACACATCAAACAATGTCTTGAAGTATGAAAATCTTTCGCAGGGCGATGATATTCATTACTATATTGAAACGGCTGACGGTATAAAAATAGACTATTATTCCTCGCCGGAATACAAGATTTACAAAAGAAACAGTGCAGAAATAATGGCGAAATCGTTACTGCTTACTCAAAAAGACAGCATTATTAAAGGAATGGTCTTTGACAGAGAATACATACAGATAAACGGAGTTACGTCAAAATACAATACATATAAGGATTTCATGTTTGAAATCGGCAAAAATAATACCTTGGAAAATACAACGGAAATTGCTGTACCTGATACTTTTGAATGGGTAGAGAATGCCGACGGAAGTTATACCCCTGTTTACAATGAGCGTCAAAAGAAAGACGCACTGCGTATAGGAGCAAAAAAGCCGTTAGAATTCCATGATATTGACAATCACTGGGCGAAAGAAGAAATTGAGTTTTTGACGGATAAAAAGATTATAGATAAAGCTTTGGTATTTTATCCCAACAAAAATATAACCCGAGGCGATTTTGCGGTTATGATAGTAAAGGCTTTGGGTAAAGG
>CAKSGG010000193.1 GCA_934454215.1 uncultured Clostridia bacterium | reverse complement strand
TTTCCTCCTGTTTTTGTGTTTATTTTATTATATCATATTTTGCATATTTGTGTCTACTTTTTTAGTATAGCACCAAAAACTATCGCACATCGCAGGTTATTGTGAAATCAATGCTCAAGAATGGGATTATAACCGATAGAGAGTACAAAAAAATTGATACAATATTAAAGCACAAATACCGCCCTGTTTTCGGCGGTTTATGATTTGAAAAATGCTTGATTTTATGCGGATTGTACGCTATAATGTGTCATGATAATTATATGAAGGGAATGATAAAATGGCAAGAAAAATTACGGCGATAGCTCCGCATAAAAGTTTAGAATTTCAACGAAAAAAAGTTGCCGCATATGCAAGAGTATCCTCCGGCAAAGACGCTATGCTCCATTCACTGTCAGCACAGATAAGCTATTACAGCGAGTATATTCAATCTTGTAATGAGTGGGAATATGTCGGCGTATATGCCGATTCTGCGATGACGGGTACAAAAGATTCAAGACCTGAATTTCAGCGTATGCTGGCAGATTGCAAAGCCGGAAAAATTGATATGATTATAACAAAATCAATCAGTCGGTTTGCGAGAAATACGGTGACGCTGCTTGAAACTGTACGGGAATTAAAAGAATTGAATGTTGACGTATATTTTGAAGAACAGAATATACACTCGATGAGCGGGGATGGAGAGCTGATGCTTACTATCCTCGCTTCTTTTGCACAGGAGGAAAGTTTATCGGTATCGGAAAACTGCAAATGGAGAATTCGCAATGAATTTAAGCAAGGAAAAATGCCGATGAGTCTTAAAAGATTATACGGATATATACGAACATCTGACGGCGGATTTGAAATTGTTGAGGATGAGGCAGGGGTTATACGATATATTTTTAATGCATATCTTGAAGGACTCAGCGTAAAAACGATAACAACAAAACTGATTGCCGACTCTGCCCCACCGCCCAACGGAATACAGTGGGGGCAAAAAGCGGTAAGATATATTCTTTCAAATGAAAAATATATCGGTGACCTTCTGCTCCAAAAAGAATTTATTTCCGACCATCTTTCAAAGAAGAAAACAAAAAACTGCGGTCAATTAAATCAATACTATGTTGAAAATAATCATGAGCCGATTGTATCAAGAGAAATATTTAATGCCGTACAATCCGAAATACAAAAACGTGCTGAAAAATATACCGGATATTCAGAGGTTAAAAGTTTTCCATTTACAAAAAAGATAATATGCGAACACTGCGGTGCATATTACACACGGAAAATAAGTCACTGTTCCGATAAATATCGCAGAGCATTTTGGAATTGTGCCACATATCTTAGGCAAGGTAAAGCTTTCTGCCCGGCAAAGAAAATACCGGAGGAAACTTTATATAAACTTTCATGCGAAATTCTTGGAATTGATGAGTTTAATAAAAATATATTTTTCGATAAAATAAAAGAGATTACCATTCCCGAATGGTATAAGGTCACATTTGTATTTTGGGACGGAGAAAGGGTTACAAAAGTGTGGCAGGATAAAAGCCGGAAATGGACGGAGGAAATGAAAGCGGAAAACTATGATAAATTGAGAAAGGGGCATAAATCATGAACACAGCAAGACGAATGACGGTTATTCCCGCAACAATGAATATAAAAACACAATCATATGTGCCGATATTCAAAAAACGTGTAGCCGCATATGCGAGAGTTTCAACAGATAGTGAAGAACAGCTTTCAAGCTATGCCGCACAGGTCAGCTACTATACAGATTATATCAAAAACAATGAAAATTGGGAATATGTGAATGTGTATACTGATGAGGGGATTTCAGCGACTAATACCAAACACCGTGACGGTTTCAATAAAATGATTGCAGACGCCCTTGCCGGAAAGATTGATTTAATCATCACAAAATCGGTCAGCCGCTTTGCAAGAAATACCGTTGATACATTAACAACCGTTCGTAAATTAAAAGAAAAGGGTGTAGAAGTTTACTTTGAAAAAGAAAATATTTACACAATGGACAGCAAGGGAGAACTTTTAATCACTATTATGTCAAGCCTTGCACAGGAGGAAAGCAGAAGTATTTCGGAAAATGTAACCTGGGGACAGCGGAAAAGATTTGCTGACGGAAAAATAAATATCCCCTACAAAAATTTCCTCGGATACGAAAAGGGTGAGGACGGACTTCCTAAAATTGTTGAAAAAGAGGCAGAAATCATAAGGCTGATTTATAGAATGTTTCTTGAGAGTAAAACACCGTCATTTATTGCAAACACTTTAACAGCACAAGGAATACCGACACCGGCAAAAAAGACCATATGGCAGCCGAGTACGGTTTTAAGCATACTTAAAAACGAAAAATATAAAGGTGATGCGGTATTACAGAAAACTTTCACAGTGGATTTTTTGACAAAGAAGAAAAAAATCAATGAGGGGGAAGTTCAGCAGTACTACATCGAAAACAGTCATCCTGCAATTATTCCCCCCGAAACCTATGACCTTGTTCAGCTTGAACTGGAACGAAGAAAAGGGTCGCATAAAAGTACAGCCGGAATATTTGCAGGGAAACTAATATGCGGAGACTGCGGAAGTTTTTATGGCAGTAAGGTGTGGCATTCAAATGATAAATACCGCAAGGTTATAATGCAATGCAACGGTAAGTTCAAAAATACAAAGCAATGCAGAACGCCAAACTTGGAGGAAGAACAACTAAAACATATTTTTGTGGATGTGTTCAACAGTACATTCACAAACTGCCACGAAATTATTACTTCAATTGCTTCAACCATTGATGAAATAACCGACACATCAAAGCTTGATCTTCAGATTGAAAATAAGCGTTCAAAGCTTCAGATTCTCGGAATTACGCTTAAAGAGTGTATAGACGAAAATATGCACCGTATTTTAAACCAAGACGAATATGATGTAAAATTCAAAACGCTCGAAAATGAATATGAAAACCTTAAAGCAGATATTGCAAAGCTTGAGGGCTTAAAAGCCACCAGTCTCGCGAAGAAACAAGAACTGTATTTGTATATACATACCCTGGAAGCCAACGATCATATTATTACGGAATTTGATGAGAGCTTATTCCATAGCCTGGTTGACAATATTATTGTAAATGCCGATAATACATTGGTTTTTAGGTATAAAGACGGCTCAAGTATTATATGGGATTTAAAGAAAAACGCAATTGTTTCATAGGGGGTAAAACTTTTGAACTGCTCCTGGTTTGTGGATGACAGTACAAAAAGAAACCCTACGGCAAATATTAAAATTTAAGTCTGAGCCGAAAATTGACATTAAAGGTTACTGGGCTCGTTCCTTTGCCTATATATCTAAAAATGCTCCTCACCACTGGAACATACCTGGTGATGGGGAGCATTATTCATTTTATATTTTAATTTTCCCAGATAGAGTTCCGTCTGAATTCTTAGATTTTATTGTGTATGAAATATTAAATTTTTCTTCTTTGGCTCTTAACAAAAGTGCAGGTCCAATCCACTTTCTTTCTTTAGCTCGAAGTGAACTAATCGAAAAAATATATTCTGAGTGACTACCTTCGATAGGGGATGCTATATATTTTGATATTTCTCGTTCATAATCGTAAGCATTATATTCAGGATTTCCATTTATACCAGCTAAGCTAAACTGTGCACGCATCTGTGCTTGAGTATCAGCAATACTATATGTAATATCAGAGTCGTATGAAATCTCCGATGACTCCGGCATTAACAAAAGTTCCTTTATTATATCATTCTCAACAATGAATCCTTCTAACCCTTGCATTTCTGGATTCAATAAATGCTCTGATGGTTTGACTACTTCTACTTCATCATCTTCAACAGATATATGAATATCAATTGCTTCATCATATACAGTGGAAGTATTTTCTATCGCCAGCGGAATAAACAATAATCCATCAAAAGTTGTAATATACCAATTAAACATCTCTAACTGTCCAAGTTTGCAGTCAAGCTCAATTATACTATCATATTTTCTCTTTTCTTCTTCTGTTCCATCATATATTGATGACGCACCTAACTCTGATTTAACTTTTAAATTACCAACATTGAAAAATTCTTCGTTTTGAGTAATGTCAACCGCCAAGTATTTCTTGCAGCGTTCAATAATAAATTCTCTATCATCATCTTTGATTGATACCTTATGTAGCTTAAATAAATCAATCTTAAAAGGCAACTCTGTTGAAATAAGAACTGTCCCATCTTTTGTAGTGATGGGAGTTTTTTCTTTCATACAAGTATTTGATTCTTCTTTCAATTCTTCTGAGAACTCCGTAATTATTGTTTCGCTTATATCTTTTACAAGATGTTGACACTCATCAAGCAAGTGTTTCTTATGTTCAATAAAAGCTGCGGATTTTGAAATTTCAACCATACTGACTTCATTTGAAATTGTTCCATCAGTAAAGCAACCTAATTTTAAATTTGAAAAACCATCCTTCGCACGCTTTCCATTTTCGATTAAATGTTCAACTGTTTCTCTGATAATTTCTTTAATATACTTTTTGACCTCGCCTTTACTATTTCCCTCTTTTAATGAAAAAGGAGTTAATCTACGCCCCGAAATATCAAAAGGCATGTCATCTGGCGCTCCATAATCAGAGTTTAATACACAGATGACATTATCCCAACCCACTACATGCGTTGCATACCCTAATTCAAGCATGACATTAGGATTAGGCATATATTTTATCTTTTTATTGCCTTCTTTATCAATTGTCTCATATCGACATACAGCACTGACATCAGCAATAAAAATATCACAAGCATCTATCTTTGAAAATATAGTCTGAGCTATATCCGGCGAACCATACTCTCCCTTTGTATCGCGATCAGCTTCTATATCAACCGTATCCTTTAATAACTTAACAACATCCTTTATACTCTCTTGAATGATATTTCTCGTTTCGCTTCCTGGTAAATCTGACTGCCATGAATAAAATATTGTAATCTGTGAATCAATCACATTATCGCCTCCCTTTGCGTTATCTAATCAAAAGTTTTAACTCAACATATAGTTTCTCAGTCGCTCTATTTCCGTATAATAGAACAACAGAGCATTTTCATCAGTCAGGCTTTCAGTACCAACTTCCCAAAAGCCTGTAAATACGCTACCTTTTTTCTATTATACAAAAATTAACAAATCTCCATTTTTAATTAGTATATCATATTTCCATACCATACACAATTGACAAATTTATAGAATTTTCACCGTCATAACAATACGATTATTCTAAGGGGGTCTAAAATCTCAAAAGGGGGTCTAACTCTTGACCCCCCTGCAATGCAAAAAGGCTCTATAATAAATGTTGGGGTCTAAAAAAAATTTACAAAATAAACGAGCATATCAGCTCGAAATCCTGTATA
>CAKSGG010000192.1 GCA_934454215.1 uncultured Clostridia bacterium | reverse complement strand
ATACTGGGAACAGACAAAATAGCCTGATCCCCTAAAAAATTGTGCTTTTTTGTGTCTACTTACTTGACTATGGTTCAATCCCATGCTACATATGATGAATGTCTGATTGAACAATATCTATCATACATCTTTTGAAAATCAATCAAAGTGCAATTATATTTATCTGCCAGTGCTCTGCAAATCTCTGCATATTCCTCCATTCTTGCCCTCATAATATCACTTTTATTGGGTTCTATGTAATATGGGGTCAATACAAAAACACCTTTCACATTGTCCTTTACAGCTAAAATCATTTTTTCAACATTTTCTCTATATTCCTCCGGTAATACACACACATCTGTCATTGCAGGAGAATCAAACTGACGCCAAACATCATTTATTCCGATACATATTGAAATCCAATCCGGCTTAAATGATATAACATCACGATCAAAGCGTTCTAACAAATCTCGACTGGTGTTACCGCTTATTCCCGAATTTGTGACTCTAACCCTAATCTCTGGATAAAAAACGGCCAACATATTCTCCACAATTCTGACATAGCTATGTCCTAAATTATCAAAAAGTCCTTCACCTACCGGCTGAACACTTCCCATATCAGTAACCGAATCTCCCGCAAATACAATTCTATCAAAATCCTCAAAAATCATCTTCCTTACTCCAATCTTGTAAAATTATCATTCCCTACTTTTAAAATATAACTTAATCCATAATCCTGCTTTTCTTATAGTATACAGAAAAATTACAAGCCATTCCAACGTATACTCTTTAAAATCAAATATCGGATATCCGCAGATGTGCTGAAATAACATTATATTTTGAAAGTTCATCTATCGTACTTCCCACTGCTATATAGGTAGCGATACACTGGCAGATGTAGTTCCTACACCTTGTATGTTTCAGTTTCTAACACACGTATTGTAACATTTGACAATTCAGATAATTTATTTTCACTTTTATAACCATTCCTTTCCGTACCGTAAGGCACAAAACTTAAGTCTGAAAGAAAAAATCGCTCAGAGTGCTGCTTTGCAGCGAGTGGTGCTGTACGATGATACCTCCCCGAGCAAAAAGTTGTGTTGTGCTATGGGCAATTTTATTCAGATTTCTCCTGCCCGGGAAAGCGTTTTCGCACTAATACACTTTGCAACTTCAACAGCATTAACAATGTTCTTTTTAAAAGCCACGCATGGCAAAATCCAGTTCATCTTCAATAAACTCGCACACAATCGTTTCATTTTCATCCCATATTCCAATTATTTTTATTCATGACTTCTTTCCGTTAAAAGACATTTTCCGTTAAATTGCAGCTCTCCCAGTAAGCCGTCCACAAGCAGTCTGACGGATTCTTTCGTAGGCTTGCAATTCATCTCTATAAAAGTCGGATCCTCCGGGAAGTAGTCAACCGCAAAATACGGCGAGCCGTAATTTACAATAATTTTCTTTGACTTATCAAACAAATGTGAAGCCCAGATAAGCATATGCGCTTCGCTCCACTGTGCAACAAAACGCGCGTCAAGGCTGAATATTACAATGTCATATTCACTTTGCAGCTTATCTATATCCGACTGCCAGCACACACGCGACGGCACATCATATATATCGCGTTTCACATCGGCAGAAAACCCTCTCGACACAAGCTCATCCCTAAGCAGATATGATGAAGCGCTGTTTTCATCAGTCGCATCAACTATTAATATATTTTTTGCTTTTTCCTTTTTTATCGGTACAAGCTCTATCTCATTTCTTAAAAGACACATACCATGCTTTGCTATTTCAACAATTGTTTTATCAATAAACTTCGGGTCGGGCTTTTCCGGCTTATTTTTCTCTAAAGCATCAAGTCTGAACTTTTCCATTTTGCCGATACGTTCAAGCGCGTCATCAAGACGGCTCATAGGAATACTTCCGTTATTTATTGCCTCCTCAATTGCGTCCGCAGCCTCAATCGGTGGCCAAAGCAGGAAGTCCGCACCTGCTTTAAACGCCTGCACCGTTTCCTTTACAATGTCACCCGTTGCCATGCCGCCCATTATCAGCGCATCGGTTACAACGGCTCCGTCAAATCCCAGCTTTTTCTTCAAAAGCTCTGTAGTCAGCTTGCTTGAAAAGGTAGCTATCGGATAAAAGCCGTCCTCGCCCTCGCTGTCATATGATTTTAATGTTACATGAGTTGTCATTATCGCATTTACTCCGGCTTTTATCATTTCCTTATACGTATAGCCGTACGTATCCATCCACTCATCAAACGGAAGAATATTCTGCCCAGGTGCCATATGCATATTTACAAAATATGTACCGAGTCCGGGGAAATGTTTCGAGGTTGCGCATACGCCCTGATCCTGTATTCCGCGAATTACCTCTCTGTAAACATCGGCGATAACCTTAGGATTGTCACTTATCGCAAGAAGATACATAAGATGATCCCTGCACATATCAATACTCGGCGCAAGCACCCAGTCAACTCCACGATCGTTCATCTGCATTCCCACAACCTTACCGTAATTATAAGCATCGGTAAGATTTGTCGAGCCACCGAGAGAAGACTGTGCATGAATCTTTACACTCTGACAGTCCGCCGGAGCGCCGTCGGCACACACGAAAAGCCTGTTTTTTGAATATTTTCTGCATTCCAAAAGCCTTTCGTTAGTCATTGCCGTTCCGATTTCCAAACCGTTTTCATCATAATTTACAGCCGCCTGAGAATAATACATACCGCCTACTGGATATTTCTCAAAGAATTTTTCCGGGCCTCCGTGCTTATTTATTTCACGTATTGTCACTATAAACGTTTTTAAAATTTTTTCTCTTAATGTCATTTCTCCCTCTCCTAACTATAAGCAATTTACAAACGAAACGAAGACCCGCATGGGATCTTCGTTTCTCATTTATGCATTCTGCAACTATTAACCCTTTACGGCGCCGAGCGTTACACCCTTTATAAAATACTTCTGCACAAAAGGATAAAACGCAAGAATCGGAAGGATTGAAACAATTATTGTTGCCGCCTTTACGGTTTCGCTTGTGTACTGCATTGCATCCGGATTCATAACACCCTGACTTATAAGCTCGGAGTTATTTTCCTGAATAATTCTCTGCAGCAGACACTGAACGGTTATCTTGCTGCTGTCACTCATATACATCATAGCGTCATACCACGCGTTCCAGTGGAAAACCGCCATCCAAAGAGCAAGTGTCATTATAATAGGCTTTGATAGCGGAATTATTATTTTGAAAAATATTTTAAATTCCCCTGCTCCGTCTATATTTGCCGCTTCATGCAATGCGCCCGGAAGCGACTGAAAAAACGACCGCGCCACAATGACGTTATATGCACTTATAAGGTTAGGCAGAATATATACCCACAAGCTGTTCATAAGCCCGAGCTGCTTTAATACCAGATATGTAGGTATCTTTCCGCCGTTAAAGAGCATTGTAAACAGCACAATTGCCGTATAAAGCTTTCTGTTAGGCATTTCACGCCTTGAAAGCGCATATGCAAACATTGTTGTTACAAGCAAGCCCATAATCGTTCCTACTATGGTTCTAAACAGCGTATTGCCGTAAGAGGTGAATATATCTCTGTTATTAAACACCATCTTATACGCCATAATTGAAATTTCCTTTGGGTACAGATGCAACCCCATCTCCGTTGCCGCCTTCGTTGTACTCAACGACATCGAAAGCGTGTATATAAACGGATAAAGAGTTGTAAACGCCAGAAAAGCCAGAAAGAAATAATTGAATACATTGAATACTTTACGTGATGCAGATACTTTAATCATTGTTATCCCTCTCAGTTTCTAATGTTACCGCAGCAAGAATAGGCTTCATGCTCAATATGCTTTCTGTCATAATCAGCTTTGCATAAGCAGGAACAGTCTCTGAAGCTGCGCTCAGTGATGCAGCACTTGCCTTTGGCAAAAATTCTGCGTCAACACCTATAAGCCTGTCATTTTCATCAAACAGCGCGAGGAAAGCTACTGCATTATCAAAATCATACTGCACCGCTTCTCCTGTTACCGTTTTGGAAAGCTGCGATGTGAATTTAATCTCGTTTACACCTGCCACCGCACTTGTTACTGCTTCGGCGGTATTATATATACAGCTGTCATCATACGCGGTAACGCTTATCTTAAGCGCCTTGCCTGCCACATCCGCAGACGGAGTGTATTTCACGACAGCTTCCTCTGTTGTGCCGCTTGATACAATAACTCCGTATTTTTCATTATTCATGGCAGTTATCGTATAAAAATGCTTTGAGCCTGCACCGCTGATATTAAGCACTGCTTCCCTGCCTGCAAAAAGCTCTTCCGGAATGGACACGGCGTAATCCTTATCTGTTTCAACCAATTTGATGTTGTCAAACGCAAACATTCCGTCCTTTCCTTTTTCTTCTGAAAGCGATGGTCTAAGGTCTTGTTCTGTAAGATCGGAGCTAACCTTTGACATATCAAATTCTGCATCTATATGCTGCCACTCTGTTGTGAGCTTCGGCAACTTATCATCATTTATAACATAATTTGCTTTCAATAAATGCCACATAACCTTAGCACCTACGGCTTTATCATTAACAGCCTTTACATCAAACGACAGTTTATATCTGCTATTTTTTTTAATATTGAGAACCCTTTCGGTTACAATACCTGCCGTTGGGCTGTTTGACGTGCCCGCAATCTGAATATAATTATTTATATTGGAATTACCGGCATCATTTAATACGGCAGCCGTTGCATTGCCCGTATAATTTTTTACAGCTCCGTAAAGTGTTGTTGTACTCTTTGACGACGAGCTTACCGAAACGCCCTCAAAATCTTCACTGAATATAGAATTATCCGTAAGCTTTTCAGGCACTACCTTTACGTCGTCCAGAAGATATGACGCGCCGTTTGCCTCAGTCCATCTAAGCTCAAAGGAGCCTGTGCCCGAAAGCTTTGTATTATAATATTTCTTTGAATAAAAGTACCAGCCGTCGCCGACGCTTGTCATTTTTTTAATCGTAACAGGTGATGATGAGATTTCCGTGAAGGTATACTCATCATCTGCTCCGTAAAGAAGAGGTCTGAAGCTTACCTCTGCACTGTTTACAGGCTTAAAATAAAACGAAACATTATATGTTATTCCCTTCTGAAAATTAACAGGCAGTTTACAGCCTGCAGCAGAAGAGTTGCTGTTTGTCACCTTAAGCGCATATTTGCCGCCGAGCAGACCGTCCGAAACAATCTCCGCCTTGTCGTTAGCGGTCGAGGGCTTCCCCGATACCTTGCCGTCCTCAAATGAATAAACGCTTATATCGGAATATCCGGCACTGACTGCGCCTACACTTAACGGAAGTGTCATGCATACAAATGCCGCTGATAAAATTGCTGCTATAAATCTTTTCATTAATTTTATCCCCCGTTTCATTAAAAAATACCCATTTCGTCTTCGGAAAGCTTCTTTGTAAGCCAGTTGCCGCCGATTAC
>CAKSGG010000191.1 GCA_934454215.1 uncultured Clostridia bacterium | reverse complement strand
GGATAAACCGAATGAGTAATACTGACTCGAAGAAGTTTTTAATCCTGTGATGTATCCGGTTTTTGAGAAGGTACCATCGCCCTGATCTGTTAATCTGAACGAACCCTTATAGTCATCTGTGTTAATATCATAAATATCAAGAGTTGCATTTTTATCTGTAACTTCGCCATGATAGTAGAGCCTGCCGGAAGAATTGGCATTGAAGCGCTTTGTGCTCATAACATATGCGCTTTTTCCTCCGCTGATGGTAGTTGGACCGTTTGCAAGGTTATAATAGCTTGTTGAAGGCCATCTTGCAAGTTTCCTGTTTGCATAAGCTTCAGCAACTTCTTCTATGTATTCAAGTTCACCGATTTCAATAATGTTGCCGTTTTCATCAGTTTCAACGAACTGTATTTTTTCTTCCGTTTCAGCTGCGAAAGCAGGCATACACATTGCAGACAGAATCATGATTGCCGTTAAACACATTGCTAAAATTCTTGTAGGTTTTCTCATATAAATCCGTTCCCTTCAAATATGTTTTTAATAGTGTGAAAGTGTTTTTGCATTGCAAAAATAGATTATCCTATGATTTTGTCATATATCATTTCTATTTTTGACTTATGTTTTGCTTTAAAATTCTGTGTTTTTTCTGAAAGTTTCGGTTCGTAAGCACAACCGCACGATGCAAGACCTAATGATTCCAAAAAGAGTTCTTCTGCGGTTTTAGCAACGCAGCCAAGCATTTTATCGGTAATGTTTTTCAAGTTGCACACCTCCTTTCCTGTTTGTCAGCAAGCCTACATACATTAGTAGCGCAATAGCTAACAAGGTTAATGATATAACTAACCCTTCTTTGCGTTCGTATGCAGTTAACAATATTGAAAATATTACGCACAAAAGAGTAGCTATCAGAGAAAGTATTTTATTTGCTTTTGCTTCTTTTCTTGTGAGGCTCTTATTAGGGTGTTTAACCGGCGCAAAGAGTACCATTGTTATAAATGCAAAACAGTTACATAATGATGATATAATTGCATAATTCTTATCAGTAGTTTTGCTTAAGAACATTATTATAATATAAGTTCCCAATGTTACGATTCTACAGACCGTATATGTTTTGGCATGAAATCCTCCGCTGAATCTTCGCACAGTCCATAGCATAATCAAATAAATAATACTCCATAAAAAAGAGTGTGTAAAAATACCAGCAATTATTACTAAGGTAATATTGATTAAATCCGAAATGAGGAGCATAATCCCAGTATAATATATTTCTGATTTTTCATGCGGAATAATATTTCTTTTTAATAATTCATTCAATAATAGCGAAGAAAGTTTTTTCATAAAATATACTCTTTTTCTTTTTTTGTATTTACATTATATCAGTTTTTATATTATATTTCAACACTGCATTTGGCACGAAAAGCAGTATTTTGGCATGAAATGCATTTTTTAATTAATCTTGACAAAAAAAGTCTGCCAGATGTGGCAGACCTTTAAATGAGTGGTTTAGGTATTAAAATATCGCATATAAAATATCCGTTTTCTTCATCGAACCGGATCAGCCCGTTGTATTTATCCACGATTCTTTTAATGTTTTTTATGCCGAAACCGTGAAATAATTTATCGTTCTTTGTCGTATTCAAATCCATGTTGGATTCAAGGACGGAAGCGTCAATGGAATTTTTAATAAACACGGATATATATGAATCCTGCAGGCAGACATCCAACTTGATAATTTTTTTATCGGAATTTTTTGAGGCTTCAATTGCGTTATCAAAAAGATTGCCGAACAGAACGGCGATTTCATCGTGGGGCAGCATGTCGAGTGAATGTTCCATAATCCGTATTCTGCATTTGATTCCATGCTTTTCGCATAATGCGATTTTTGTGTTTGCCAGGGCGTCAAAACAGTCGTTTCCGGTTTTTATAAGTGTTTTGGCGGAGCTGAGGTGATTATTTATAACCGAGTTTATGTAATTCTGCGCATTATCCGAACCGCTTTCCATCAGCTTTGATATTGTTGAAAAATGTATTGACAGATCATGATGAATACCGCAGGCTTTCAGATATAAGCTTTCTATGTCGGCGGCATTCTTTTTGTCAATTTCAATCTTTTGTTTTAAGAGTGCGAGGTTTGCTTCTCTTTCAATTTCCTTGTCGGTTTTAATGAATACATAGTATATGAAAAAATTTGTAATTAGCACGCTGACCGCCGCAAGCAGCAATTCGCTGTTTAAATCGCTGTACTTCATAAAAATCTGCATTATGCCGACGGTGGATAATTCGGTTACAAATGACGCCGCTATAAACAGCAGCATATTATGCCTTTTTATTACATGACCGAAACGGAATTTCAGCAAGGCGGTGCAGGTGACAATAAGCAGAATTTTGCTGAGAACAATCAGGCAGATTCTTTCGGCAGACATGGTGCAAAGCCCGGAGATGTTTCCTCCGGAAAAAACGCTTACAAGCAGTGCCGAGGCAAGGGCTATTGAATACACTGCACAATTGATAAAGCTTGAAACAAACAGTTTTACCGCCGTGTTGCCTTTCAGAAACAGTACGCAATAAATAAAATACAGAAGCGCAAAAATTATTCCGAGAAAAGCTTCGTATATAAAAAGCGTGTTCAGAAATGTAATTATTCCGACCGTCACCACCCAGCCGGCAAGAAAGCCCATAACGGCTCTGATTCCGCCGAATTTGCTTCCGAAATAAAATGTCAGAAACATCAGCACAATGAACATTTCCAGAATATTTATTCCGAGTTCAAATAAACTTATCATCTCAGACTCCTTTTGTATTTTCCGAAAATATACTGAGCCTCGCGGGATTTTTTGCTGTCACGAGTGACATTTATCTCAAGTCCGTCGGTCAGTATGATGAGCCGGGTGTCAAAATACTTTATAAACTTGCAGTTTACAAGATAGCTTCTGTGAGCGAAAATAAAATCGGCTTCCTTCAGTTGGTCATACGCCTCGTTTATGTTCAGGCGATATGATTTTTCTTTGCCGTCAGCGCCGTATGAGCGTATGTAATGCCTGTCGCTTCGGAAATACATAATTTCATCCGTATTGATTGAATATGATTTTTTACCGACAGTCAGATGAAACAGAGAATTTTGAGTTTTGCGCTTTCTAAGCTTTTGCAGAAGTTCGCCGAGGTCTTCCTCCAGCATACCCAAATCACGTTTGCTTACAAACGAAAACGGACGGTACCTGAAAGACTGATACGCAAGTTCCTCATGGGCGCTTATAAAAAGAACCTCTGTTCCGGGGTTTTCATCCTGTATCGTTTTTGCAGCCTTAAATCCGTCCGTGTTGTTGGTTTTTCTGATTTTTGCAGAGGAAAAATCGGGCATATCAATATCTGTAAGAATAATGTCAACCGCATTATTCTTACAGTAATCAATAAGCTCGTTTCCGCTGTACAGCTGTGTGATTTTGCATTTGCAGCCGTTCTGAAAAGCTATTTCCGAAACTTTTTTATAAACCGTGTCCAGAAAAGCGGCATCATCATCGCAAATTACAATGTTAAATAATAATTCCATAACCGTTATCTGTAAAATTCCTTATACCATTTTGCAAATTTCCTTAAGCCTTCGGAGAGGGGGGTGGAGGGCTTAAAGCCGAAATCACGCTCTAAGGGCTTTGTGTCGGCATATGTTACGGGCACATCGCCGGGCTGCATTGGGACAAGCTCCTTATGTGCTTCAAAATCGTAATCCTCCGGCAAAACTCCTGCTGCGACAAGCTCTTTCTGGAGCGTATCTACAAAGTCAAGAAGATTTTCCGGGTGGTTGTTCCCTATATTATATACCCTGTACGGCGGAATGGGCAGACCGTCCTCTCCGTCCTTTTTCTCGGGTGCCGACGCGGTGACCTTTATTACGCCCTCGGCAATATCGTCAACATATGTAAAGTCGCGCTTGCAGTTGCCGTAGTTGAATATTTTGATTGTTTCGCCGTTTATCAGCTTGTTTGTAAACCCGAAGTACGCCATGTCCGGGCGGCCTGCCGGGCCGTATACCGTGAAAAATCTCAGCCCGGTTGACGGTATATTATAAAGCTTGCTGTAGGAATGTGCCATAAGCTCGTTCGATTTTTTCGTTGCCGCATAGAGCGAAAACGGTGTGTCGGTCTTATCCTCCGTGCTGTACGGGATTTTCTTGTTCGAGCCGTAAACCGACGAGCTTGAAGCATAAACAAGGTGGTCGGTTCCGAATTTTCTGCAAGCCTCTAAAATATTGTAAAATCCGATTATGTTGCTCTCTATATACACATCGGGGTTTGTTATGCTGTAGCGCACCCCTGCCTGTGCCGCGAGATTTATCGTAACATTCGGCTTGTATTTTTCGTAAATATCAAATAATAGGCTGCGGTCTGCGATACTGCCTTTGATAAATGTCCAGTTTTTGCCGAGGGTGTCTATTTCATCAAGGCGGTATTCCTTTATAGAAACATCATAGTAATCGTTCATGTTGTCAATCCCGACAATTTTGATGTCCGGATATTTTTCAAACAGTTTTTTTGCCGTGACAGACCCTATAAACCCTGCCGCACCGGTAAGCAATACGCACGAATTATTCAAATTAATATTATTGTTAAGCATGAAAATCAACTCCTTATAAACAGTATACCATTTTTTTGCCGTAAGGTCAACAATTTACATAAAAATAACACAGTGCGGCTTTTGGAATTAACACGCCCGGATTTATAATAAAAACGGGGCAATCCGAGCTGAAAAAAGCGATTCCCGAATATGATACTTTTTTAAAAACACACAGCAATAGAGCCAAAAAAAGCGAACGGATTGTGGTATTTATTTTGAAGCCATTTGTGATATAATTAATGTAAAGAGTATTTCAGAAAATTTTAAGGAGGAATGTTTTATGAAACGATTTATCACACTGTTCCTTGTGCTGACAATGCTTGTTACAAGCCTTGCCGCAGTGACGGTTTCGGCTTCGGCTGATTTGTCCGAGGATTTTGTGAAAACCTATGTTGAACAGGGTTCAACGAAGATAGCTGACGACAATTTGCTCTATGACCCAAGCGAATGCTATATGCTTTGGTCGGGCGCAGATATCGGCGGAAGAAATTGCACTTCCGTTGACTGTACTCAGGCGGCATCTGTTGTCGATTACGACGGAAACACAAGAAATATGCTTCAGTTTGTCGTAAGCGACAAGACGCCGGTTCCCTCCGGAGCAATAAACGGTCTTCTTTTTTCGAGGGAAACTGACGCAAGTAAAGCAAGAGTTTATTATGCACCGTCGGATATAAAAGACGGCGATAAACTTGTTGTAAGCATCTATGTAAAGACCAAGGACGAAGGCGCAAAAACACGCTTCAACATGGGCTTCCAGAACGGCGGCGGCTATGCCTACAATGCCTTTACCGATACCTACGGCGAAGACGGTATGGAAGTTACCGACGAATGGAAGCAGTTCAAGGGTGTAATTACAATTCCCGAAGGCTACGAAAGCAGCCTTATTC
>CAKSGG010000190.1 GCA_934454215.1 uncultured Clostridia bacterium | reverse complement strand
ATAACATCTTCAGAATAATAATATATGCAAACTGTACTCATAGCACCCGGGTAATTATAATAAATAGGAACCTGACCGGTACATCTCGGAAACGACATAGGCAAGCATCCTGAAGGGTTGACCTCACCGTAAAGAATAGACCATACGCTATCAGCCGTACAGGTTCCAGAATGCCACGCATATAATATTGCATCAAAATAATTTTCACAAGATTCCAACGCCAACGGTCTACCAGCAATAATAACGCCAATTATAGGTCTGCCCAGAGAATGAATTTTTTTCACAAATTCCATTTGTTCAAGCGGAAGTTCTATATGAGCTACAGAATTTGCCTCACCGGTCATCTTTTGACTCTCACCCAAAATCACAACAGCTGCATCACTATTTCTTATTCCTTTCAAACAATCATCCCACATATACTTACTTTCCGCAAAACATGAATTACATTCGTTTTGTTCAAACACTTCTGCAACTGAATGAACCAAATCCAAATCACCATCTAAAGTCCAGCTTCCCAGATATGCTCGTTTTTCATGCGCCAATGGTCCGGTAACATAAACTTTCATATCCTTTGATAACGGCAAAATCCCATTTCTGTTTTTCAAGAGTACCATTGATTCATCAGAACACCTTTTTGCAACCTGTCTGTGCTGTTCTGTCTCATAATCCATATGTTCTGCATATGGATGGTCAAACAATCCAAATAACATTTTTATATACAATATCCTTGCAACAGCATCATCTATAGTTTTTTCGGTTACCTTTCCTTCTTCTACCAATTTTTCAATATGTGTGGTATAACATTTACTCATCATGTCCATATCGAGTCCCGCATTTATTGCAAGTTCTGCTGCATCATGCTCATTTTCAGCTACTCCTTGTACAGTTAATGCCCAAATTGACCCCCAATCACTTATCACAAATCCATCAAAGCCTAACTCATCTTTTAACAAGTCATTTAACAGATATTTGCTTGAGGCACACGGTTGTCCGCTAACCTCATTAAACGCATTCATCACCGTTGCCACTTTTGATTTTACTGCTGCCTTAAACGGCTTTAAATAATAGTTGCGAAGCGTGTAGTCGGAAATCTCCGCCTTGACATAATCTCGTCCGCCTTCGGCAGCACCATACCCAATATAATGTTTTGCACAAGCTGCAATACTATCCTTTTTTGAGTAATCTTCTCCTTGAAAACCATCTACAATAGCACTTGCCATTTTTTCACCTAAATAAGGATCCTCTCCTATTCCCTCAATACATCGTCCCCATCTCGGATCACGTGAAATATCTATCATAGGTGAAAAAGCCCATTGTATTCCATCATTTGCTGCCTCCTTTGCAATACATTTGTATCCGTCTTTAACCAATGCCGGATTAAAAGTTGCAGAAAGTGCAAGGGGAACCGGAAGAACAGTATTATGACCATGAATTACGTCACGCCCAAAAATCACCGGAATTCCATGAGGTCCTTCTTCTATAGCAATTCTTTCAATTTCATTTATAATATCTATTCGACACTTCTGTTGCCGATCATTTCCCGCAGTTGCAGAGGTTGCAAGAATTATTGAACCGATACTGCCATTTTTTACTTTTGTTTTAATTTCATCAACATTTTTATCATTTAACGAATCTTGGTTTAGCTGCCCAATTTTTTCTTTAAGTGTCATTTTGCTCAGCAAATTATTAACTCTATTTTTTATATCTTCATTTTTCATATAAACAGTCCCTCATTTTTTCATAATTCATGGTTAATTAATGATTAAAAATCATACGCTCATTACATCAGCAAACACTCTAATCGGTTTTAAATATATCGCTACCCCTTTAAAAGTCCGGTTTCAAGTGCAAAATACAATGCAAAGTCCTGGTCATTTGCCCAGTCATCATATACCTTGCCATAAGTTTCGTCAATACGGTACGGGTACATATACGCTGCCGAACCTCTGCCGTCATCGGTAAACAGACACAGACAATTTCGCATACATTCCTCAGCTGCCGCACGGTATCTTTCATCGCCTGATATTTTATAGTAGTCATTGTACGAACGGGCGGTAAGACAACTCCAATAATGCGGAAATGTGTCACATGCAAGCTGCATTTTTCCAAACCAGTAATCATCCCAATATCTTATGGGAATTTCTTTAAGGTGAAAGCTTGGCTGATTACCATTAAATCTTTCAAGTATTTTAATGTGTTTTTTCGCCTCATCTATATATTTTTCATCTTCTGAAAGTGCGGCAAATTCCGAAATAAAGGTTGCCGCCGGGGACACTATAGTCTGCTCATAATTCACCTCGTGCTTCGGATAAGAGGTTCCGTTTGCAACCATATTTGAAACATGACGCTCAAACATACTATATATTTTTGTATACTCTTCCTCCATACCGGCGATTTTAAAAGCATTTGCCGTCCGATATATTGATATTCCGTTCGGATAAAATTTGTTTCCACCTGTTGAATAGTACGCATCAAACAGCTTTGCAACCTCTTTAAGATATTCCCTGTCTCCGGTAAGATAATACATTTCCGTAAACAACATACTTACCCAGGGCGCATTATATAGGCGAACCTGATTTTTATCTTTTCCAACCGTATTATACACAAAACCTGTATCGGAGTCATATATTTCACGTTTGATGAAAGCAATATATCTTATAATCGCATCGTAAAACTTTTTATCTTTGTGTGTTTGCAGATATCTTGCAATTAAAAGCCCCATTCCAAGCCTTTCTCTGCAGGCATTATGATCAGCAATACAATCCTCAAAAATCATATGCTCCTCTTTGTTATCATAAATTAGAAACGCTCCGTCAAGCGCGCTTCCGTTTTTACGATATTGCTGCTTGTCCACAATAAAATTTATTCTCTTTTTCAATACGTCCTCAAAGCAGCCCTTAAACAAAAAATCCGCATAAGTGCGCACTCCGTTTATTTCAACAAAAATTCTTTTCTCACCGTTTTGTTCTGCGTCACACACAACCTCAACTATGCCATCTTTTATTTTAAAGTCAATTTCACCGTCTTTGTCATATACCTTCACATTTTCTGCAGGGTGATATCCTTTTGCTGAAAAACGAACTTTTTCACCGCAAAAAAGTGTATGATGCTCTGCATCAATATGAATAAACTGCGGATAATGAAAAGCTTTTTCTATAAAATCCTCTTTGCCTTTGTGTGCAAAAATTGTCCATTCAATCACATATTGCTCGCCCTGCATGAGTTCTGCCGACGATGGATTCAGAATAAATCTTCCTCTCACATTTTCGCCGCAGCTTATGGTACTGTAATTACCAAAGGATCCTTCTGTTACAACAAGCCCGAGATTAAGCTCTGATATACCCATTCTGAGCGCATCTATATAGGTACTGTCAAGTCCGCACCAAATATGTGTATTGCATCTGCGAGCAAGACAGTCATCTGCATCTGTATATACATCATTAAAAGGTACTTCTATTCCGCAGTTATGCTCGTTCAGAAAAGAGTCAGCATACACCAGATTTTCAAAGGTAAATCTTTCAACAATATTTCCGCTGCAATCAAACATGCGATTTACCGTCACCTGCAAATTACCATTTGTATATACGGAAACTGCATTGTTTTCATCTTCAGAGAAAGCTATAAGCTGCATTTCTTGCATTCTGCTTTTATAGTCACCCCAAATGTTGTCATAATTAATGCAATGAATATACCCCCATTTTCCATCCTCGATGCACCAATTCATGTCATGTGGGTCATTTACCAACTTTAAAGAACATATTGTTCCATCTGCTTCATTAAAGTCTATTTTAAATCGATCATTATGCATATATGTTTCTCCTCTCTATAAATTTATATTACATTTGTTGTTATATGTATTTCAGATTATGGTAATGCCTTTTATTCCTCACTACACAACGCTCTTTCAGCAAATTTTAATATATTTCCTTTCGGCTATTTAAAATAGTTTTACCGGTTGTTACCCAATTTCATTCCCATTCAAACCAATTAAATTCACCTTCATGAGAAACATTCTTTAGTTCGTTTATTCTCTCTGTAAACCATAGTTTCCATCTTGGTATATAATACTCGTCAACCATATGATATGATATACAGGCGATGGACGAGGATGTGCATATCAAATGCATCGGTCAGTCAAATAAAATCATACTTGATAATCTTGCATATTTGGACAGATACGGTGTAAAAAGTGAAATACGTATTCCGTATATTCCAAACTATAATGACAATCAGACATGCCATATCGCGCTGACAGGATGGCTCATCTCTTTCTTGTGTGACGTCCATTGGCAGAAAACGGATATCTATGTGTTGTCACGCATTTGTGCAAAGTATATGCGGCGGTATTCGCTTGGGGTCATGCCGGTTTTCTTTTTGAAAATCCGACAGAGATAACCACTGTCGCAGCACCCTGTTTTTTCAGCAATTTCTTCAAGCGTGATTTTTTTGTCATGTAGCAGCATCTTTATGTGATTAATTCGGTTAATACTGCGGTATTCGGTTGGGGTCATGCCGCAGTAATCGGCAAACAGCCGCTCGTAATAGCCTATGCTTATGTTACATTCGGCGGCAATTTCACTGATACTTTTTTGCAAATATGCTTCGCTTCCCAAAAATTTTATACTGTCTTTTATAATGTGCGTGTCAGCAGAGGGAATCCTTTCTGCACGACAGTTATCCGCAATCGTACTGAAAATTGCATATGCCGCGTTGAGCAGGCAAAGCGGCGCGTTTGGACGGGAAAAGGCGCCGATTAATTCGTTAAAAAGCTTTTCATAGAGAGTCGCATGGCGGTATGTGACGATTGAAACTTGTTTTCCGAAAGTTATGCGTTCGTCCGTTTGCGAGTCATGGCAAAGTTCGTTTTTTTCACCGCGGTGAAATTCTGTGCGTTTGAGTGTAAATTCAAACAGCAGATTTCTCTGCTCGCTGCCCTTGTGCACTGGTGTGTTTTCCCACGTGTAGTTGCTGCCGCGAGGCATGTAAACAAGCGAACCCTGCGGTATATAAATCGGCTGTGCACCCTTGCGGTAACAGGTGCTGGTGGTGTCGGCGAAAAACAGAAGCGCGTCTGTTGGGCGCGGGTTGTGCATAATAAAACGCGTTTTTCCGCTCGCGCGCTGTTCTGAGGCAAATATATCCGAAATGTTAAAGCAATAGCTGCCCAGCTCATGAAAAGAAATTTGCATGATATTACCGCCCCCTCTTTTTTGATAATTATTAGCCACGTGCAAAACTCCAAATATATAGAGTATGTGCGGTTTTACGGACGTGGCAAATCCGTTTTGTCACTATAAATTTACATTTAATATATAGAAAAACCCACTCTGATTGGGTATAATATAGTTGTAAACAAAATCCCGCAAAGGAGAGTGGTTTTTATCTATCGTCAAGAAATTTTAAAAGACGTCAGTCTTTTTACTTCACAACCAAAAGCTAAATTTTACGATGAATTGTTCATCAATTCGGATTTAAGTTGCATCCGGTGCACAACTTCAAAAC
>CAKSGG010000189.1 GCA_934454215.1 uncultured Clostridia bacterium | reverse complement strand
TAAAATATCAACAGCTCCGAATGCAAAGCTTTGAGCAGTATTAAGCGCATATATTACAGGCAGTTCAAACACTGCGTCGGCACCGTTCATCAAAGCCGCCTCGGCACGCGTCCACTTATCGGTAATTGCAGTCTCTCCCCTTTGCACAAAAGGTCCGCTCATAATAACGGCAACTGCGTCAGAAGTCTGTTTCATATTATCCAACTGATATTTATGCCCGTAATGAAATGGATTATATTCGGCAATAACCGCTGAAATTTTCATATATTATCCTCCGAAACTATACTTCAAGCACTTTCTTTTTCTCTTTTTTCAGCATGATTTCAAAGCATATCATTTCACACAGCATCGTTATAAGCCATGAAAGAGGATATGAAATATACAATGTCGTTAATGTTTTATGCCAATTAAATATCGTAAAAATCCACAATATTCTAAAGCCGCACGCACCCAATATTGATATAAGCATAGGAACAAACGAATATCCCAGTCCCCTCAGCGAGCCTGTAAACACATCCATTAGGCCGCATATAAAATACGGAAGAGCTATTATCGTCATCCTGTCTATTCCGTATTGAATTACTTCCGCATCTCCCGAATAAATTCCAAGTAACTGATACCCGAATATTCTTGCCGAAAATCCCGTTACAATTCCCAGTACAGTTACAATTGCCGCACATTGTCTGACGGTTCTTTTTATTCTGTCAAAGTCATGCGCTCCGAAATTTTGACTTACAAACGACAGTGCCGCCTGTGAAACGGAATTCATAGCAACATATATAAAGCCTTCTATGCTTGCCCCTGCCGTATTTCCCGCAATGGCAACCGACCCGAATATGTTTATTGATGATTGAATAAGCACATTTGACAGCGAAAATGTAACGCCTTGTATTCCTGAAGGTATTCCTATTTTCAATATTTTTTTAAGCATAATTTTTTGCAGCTTTAATTTTTTTAAGCTCAGCTTATAGTTAGCCTCAGTCTTTATCAGAACCTTCAAAAGCAAAGCCGCCGATAATATCTGTGAAATTACCGTTGCCAATGCAACACCCTCAACACCCATATGAACCTGTGTTACAAAAATCACATTCAATATTACGTTCGTAACACCCGCCGCAACCAGATAATATAACGGACGTTTTGTATCTCCGACCGACCTCAGAATTGCCGCACCGAAATTGTAAAGCATCGTTACGGGCATTCCGGCAAAATATATCTTCATATATAATGCCGCCTGCTCCAAAACCTCATCGGGCGCACCTGTTATAATCAACAGCGGCTTTGATGTAAAAATGCCTATAATCATCAGTGCCACTCCGCTGACCAAAGCTAACGCAACCGATGTATGTACCGAATCACTGACACCCCTTGAATCATTTGAGCCGTAAAATCTCGCTACCGTTACATTTACACCCACCGAAAAGCCTATAAAAAGATTAAGCAAAAGATTAATTAACGCAGACGTTGCGCCTACGGCAGCCAAAGCCTGATGCCCTACAAACCGCCCCACAACAATCATATCAGCCGCATTAAAAAGTAATTGCAATACATTGGACAGTATAAGCGGAAGTGAAAATATTATAATTTTATTCAGAAGCGAGCCGCTCGTCATATCCATCTCATATGTTCTCGTTTTCATATTAACCTCCAAAATAATCGTTTATTCCCTCGGCTATTGCCTTTCCTATTGCGTCAGATTCGGAATATAAAATATTCAAATCATTTTCATTGTCAAAAAATCCGATTTCCATATATCCGCATATAACGGGCGATTTGCAAAACAGTATTAATTCTGGGCTTCCTTCATAACACCCGTTGCTGAATGCTCCCAAGCTTGTTTGTGCAACAATTCTGTCATTTATTTTTTTACCCAATGCGTTTCCTGCTTCAACATAGTTTGACGGTATTCCTGCCTGGTCATAAAGTCCCTCAAGCTCTATATATGAGCTTCCTCTTCCGCCGCCCGCATTTGAATGAACGCACACATATGCCAATGCGTCGGGTGAAGCTGATGTATCTTTATTTGGGTAACAATTTTTTATACGCTCTGTTATTGACGGATTTTCGTCGTTTGACGTTCTTGTCATTCTTACAGTGTACCCCATTTCTTCAAGATACTTCTTTGCCGCCAATGAATTTTTTAAATTTATATCAGGTTCCTTATCTCTGTCTCCGTTGCCTATCGAATACCAGCATGAACCGTTTGATGTGACTCTTCCGCTGCACCCGCTGCCGTTGCAGTCCTCCCAGACAGTTCCGCTTTTCCAATGTCTCCATTCTCCCCATTGTCCTCTGCTTTCGTTATATATCCAGCCGCTGCTTTTTTTCTCCTCTGAGCTCATCTCTCCCGATGATTTTCCGTGTCCCGGGTCAATAACAATTACTTTATTCCCTTTATTATTTTGCGGCTGTATTGCCACTGCCGCAGCATTCGGGTCGGTTGTCGGAGGAGTAATGCTTACATCATCTTTTTTCGGAGTTTCCGTAGGTTCATACTGTGATGAATACAAAGTTATTTCAAGTGTATTATCTGCCTCTGATTTTTTGCATGAAGCCACATTCTCCAATGCGCTCACCGGAATTATAATATACTCCCCGGCCGAAAATCCCTGAATTTCAGCCTCATTCAAATAGATTCTGTACTTGGGATACATCGCATCAGTATTATCCTCTATATATGCGAAATCTTTATACTGTAAATTATTTTCCGTTTTATTTTTAGGCGAAACTATTTTTATTTTTTTGTCGTCCTTTTGAATTCCAAAATTAAAATACTGCAAATCTTCAGCTGCAATATATACCATATTTTTCAAATCATATGCACGAATAGGAGTTCCGTCGATATGCACGGTCACTGATGAGGCTTTTATCCTGCCGGACGAGTTTCCTCCAACCGCAATATCCGCTTTTTTTGCCAATGCAGATACAATAATTACCAATATAAGAAATGCTACCAATCCTATAAATATATTTCTTGTTTTCTTTGTCATAAGCATACACAACCTTTCATTAAATCCATGATAAGCAATACTATTATACTACCGTTACCCTCTATTGTCAAGGATTTAATTTATATACTTTTTTAACCATTTTTTATTGACGTTTCTATTAAAATATGCTATACTTTAGATTAGAACAATTATTTAAAGGAGTGTCAATAAACCATGAAAAACATTTCGGATATTGATAAAAATTTTAAAACATCGGGCATTGATAAAAAAGATGCGAAATTCTATAACATAAGCGAAAAGCCGTTCAAAATTTACGGTGTTTTTAAGCCTGAAAATGATGATGAATATATACGTATACCTCGTGATGTTGCCGCTGCAACAAGCGATGGTGTAAAAGATTTAAACAGCCACACTGCCGGAGGTCGTGTACGCTTTAAAACAAATTCAAAATATATCATATTAAAGTGCTTTACAAAAAGCATTGGAACAATGCCGCATATGGCACTCACAGGTGTAAGCGGATTTGACTTGTACGCCGACGGTAATTATCACGGCACAGCAATTCCTCCATTTGACTCTTTTGATGACGGAGCTGCACAGGGCTATGATGCGATTATTGAATTTTCCGATAATAAAATGCGTGATATAATAATCAATTTCCCGCTGTATAACGGAGTATCCGATTTGCTGTTAGGCTTTGAAGAAACCGCTGAAATTAAAGAGGGAAACAGCTATAAATATCAAACTCCAATTGTATTTTACGGTTCTTCAATAACGCAAGGCGGCTGCGCATCAAGACCAGGTAATTCATATCAGAGCATTTTATCTCGCCGACTGGATTGTGATTTTATTAATCTCGGTTTTTCAGGCAATGCCAAGGGCGAAGACAGTATAGCGGAATACATAGCCACGCTTGATATGAGTGTGTTTGTATACGACTATGACCACAACGCCCCGAACTGCGAACACTTAAAAAACACGCACTATAAAATGTATAAAAAGATAAGAGACACACATTCCGATATACCTATAATTATGGCATCCCGTCCAAATCAATGCGCAGCAGATTGGCAGGAGCGTATTGAAATAATAAAGGAAACATTGGAACGTGCCAAAAATGAAGGAGATAATAATATTTACTTTATAAACGGACAGGATATGTTTAATTCATACGACCCAAATATGATGACAGTTGACAGCTGCCACCCTAATGACTTTGGGTTCTTTTGCATGGCAGAGGCTTTTGAAAAAGTGTTAAGAAAAGTTGTGTAAGGAGTAATTTATCATGAAAAAGAACAGGATATTGTTTTTCTTAACTGTATTTATCTGCATATTTACATCAATATCGGTATCCGCCGTTAGCAGCTACAAAGACGTGTTTACCGATAAACTTGGAATAAATCCCAAAGATATAGTTCGTGCAACGTATTTTTATTCGGATTCAGAATGCTTGGAATTGCCTGATGAAGAAATAGACAAACTGCGAAACAAGGAAGGTATTTGGTACGACTATGTTATCGCACCGCCGACAGAAGATAACACATTTCCGTCAGACGGCTGGCTTAAAATATATACTGATGATAAAACTGCATTTATGTATTTGGGCAGCGTGTTGGTTGGTGAATTCGGAAAATGCGATACCTTTAAAAATTACGCATGGTATAAAACCGCTATAGCTAATTCAAGCAATGCGATAGTAAATGTATTTTTCCATTGGAGCAATCCCGATTTTAAAAAAAACGTCTCATTAAGAGCAATAACAAAAGAAGATTTATCAGATTTTCCGTCAGAAAATGTTTTGAACTTTTCGGATACTGACGAATGGGCAAAAAATGATTTACAAGCAACGGCGGCAAAAAATCTTATTCCGCCTTATATGACCGAACAAATGCGTGAACCTATAAAAAGAGACGAATTTTGTTCCCTTGCCTATCGTACAATAGCCACATGCCTTAACCCTGCGAGCGATTCAAGAACCGGCATAGCAAGCGTATGGGACGGCTTAGTTTCAGACACAGACAACCATTACACTGATGCAGATTATGAAAATACGCAATACACATACGAAATAAACGCACTTTCCGAAATAGGAATAATTAAAGGTGACGGCAACGGAATATTCAGACCTCAAACTGCAATTACACGTGAGGAGGCGGCTGTAATTCTTAAACGCATGATTAATTTTCTGAACAAATCTTCAATATCGGAATATCATAAATATTCTGATGATGTTAATATTTCCGACTGGGCAATGGAAAGTGTGTCTGCTGTCTATGGGGCAAAAATAATGTATGGCAATGATAACAATGAATTCAAACCCAAAGACAACTACACAAAACAGGAATCAATTTTAACAATGTTAAGATTATATGATTTTAAGTGATTTTATGAAATCCCAAAGCTATAAAAAATATAAGCTTTGGGATTTTGTAAATAAAATTTTATAAATTTCAATAAATATCTTGACAATACATAAATTTTATGGTAAAATACATAATGTTGTCAGATTTGATATGGACAGGTATCGAAGTGGTCATAACGGCCCTGACTCGAAATCAGGTAGTCGCGCAAGCGGCTCGTGGGTTCG
>CAKSGG010000188.1 GCA_934454215.1 uncultured Clostridia bacterium | reverse complement strand
GGGATAGACAAATGGATAAATACAGTTATGCGTATTAAAAATACCGGAACCGGTGCCAGAAAAGTACTTCTTGGTATAGCCTTTTATCAAAATGACCAACTGCTTTCAATTTCTAACTTAAAAACTGCAGAAATAACAGCAGGCGGAGAATATGAATATAAGGTAACAGCAGGTCAGAATACCACTGATTCAGCTATAATGGTAAACGGAAAGAATAAAGGTGACATTCCCGAAAATGCAAATCTTAAGTTCTTTGTTCTTGATGCTGATACACTTAAACCTATAATTGATGTAATAACAATTAAATAATAATAATAAAAGATAGACAATAATTCACGTTATTGTCCATCTTTTATTATGTTGTCTATTTACAAGGGAACAGGCTTTCGTTAGAATAAGCATATACGGAGGGATTTTGTTATGAAAACTTTTAGAGCACTTGAAATAAGGAGAAAAAGCTATGCGTATATATGAGAGGTTTGACAAAACGAGTGAAAACAGAGTAAAAGAGAGGGCATACTATATTCCCTACGATACACTTGAAAAGGCACTGGGAGGAAAGAGGGAGAACTCCGCCTATTACAAGCTTTTAAACGGCAGATGGAATTTTGCCTTCTTTAAGCGTGACATTGACGTACCCGAAAAAATTACAGCGTGGGACAGCGTGATTGTGCCTTCGTGCTGGCAGAGTCTCGGCTATGAGAAGCCCGTCTACACAAACTACAACTATCCGCACCCCGTAGATGCACCGTACGTTCCCGATGATAACCCATGCGGCATTTATGAGCGTGAATTTATGCTTGATGAAATGTGGACAGACCGCAAAACATATGCGGTGTTTGAGGGTGTTTCCTCCTGCCTGATTTTATACGTAAACGGGGAGTATGTAGGTTTTTCGCAGGTTTCGCATATGCAGGCGGAATTTGACATCACCCCCTTTGTGAAAAAAGGTAAAAACATCATTACGGCAAGGGTTTTAAAATGGTGCGTCGGAAGCTATCTTGAAGATCAGGATTTTATGCGATACAACGGAATCTTTCGTGATGTATACCTGCTTTCAAGAGAGGCAGAGCATATCGAAGATGTTTACATAAAGGCAGATACAAAATCAATCACAGTTGATGCGTCAGATTATGAAATTTACGACGGTGACAAAATCGCCGATTTGAGTAATCCCGTACTGTGGAATGCAGAAAAACCGCACCTTTACACTGTTGTTGTAAAGGGAAAGACGGAATTTATTCCCTTTAAGGTTGGAATGCGTGATATTAAAATATCGGAAAAGAGCGAGCTTCTCATAAACGGTGTGCCCGTAATACTTCGTGGTGTAAACCATCACGACACACATCCGCAGAAGGGATGGACAATGTCTGATAAAGAGCTCAGAAATGACTTAATGCTAATGAAGGAGCTTAATATAAACACAGTCCGCACGTCACATTATCCCCCAACACCTGAATTTTTGAATATGTGTGACGAACTTGGTTTTTACGTTATTGACGAGGCAGACCTCGAAACACATGGATATGTTTCAAGAAAGGGAACAGAAGTTTATTGCTACGACGTCGATGATCCGATATGGCCCTGCGTTAACCCTGATTTTCGTGAAATGTTTTTAGAGCGAATGATGCGTATGGTAGAGCGTGACAAAAACCATCCCTCAATTATTATGTGGTCAACAGGCAATGAAAGCGGTTACGGGGAAAACCACATTGAAATGATAAAGTGGACACGCTTTCGTGACAATACACGTCTTATCCACTGCGAGGATGCATCAAGAAAGGGCGATGACAGTAATGTTGACGTTCATTCACAAATGTATGCAAGCTTTTCCTATATGCAGAAATATGCAGAGGATGAAGAAAAGAAATTGCCGTTTTTCCTGTGTGAGTTTTCCCATTCAATGGGTAACGGCCCAGGGGATGTTTCTGATTATATGGAAATGTTTAAAAAATACCCCAAATTTATCGGCGGATGCATATGGGAATGGGCAGACCACGTTGCGATTGAGGACGGCGTGCAAAAATACGGCGGCGATTTCGGGGAACTGACAAATGACGGAAATTTCTGCTGTGACGGACTTGTTTTTGCCGACCGTAGTCTTAAAGCAGGCTCTCTTGATGTTAAATATTCATATCAGCAATTTGATTCAGAATATATTGATGGAAAAATAATAATCAAAAACGGGTATGATTTTAGAAATCTTGATGAATTCAATATTAAAATGGAGCTTTACGTTGACGATAAGGTGCTTGATGAAAAAACAGTTGCTCTGTCATTAGAACCGCACGCACAAGCGGTGCTTGATATGCCGTTTACTGTTCAGAATGAATGTGAGTACGGTGCATACCTTAACATAACCCTCCTTGATAAAAACGGTAATGAGAGGGCGAGAAAGCAACACGAATTACCTGTGAATGTGAAAAAAATATCCATAAGTCAGCCGATAGACGAAATATATTTTGACAACGGAAGATTTTATATAAGCGGCGAAAACTACAGCTATATATTTAACAAGCATTACGGTGCGTTTGAAAGCATTATAAAGAATGGAGAAGAGCAGCTTGCATCTATGACGAGGCTTTCCGTATGGAGAGCGCCCACCGATAATGACAGACAGGTGAAGAAAAAGTGGGGACTTGTAGACGGAGATAACCTTGCAGGGGAAAATATGAATATACTATTTTCCAAGGTATATTCCTGCGGAGCAGAGGGTAACAAAATAACTGTTACCGGTGCACTTGCAGGTGTGGCAAGACTTCCGATATTTAAGTATATGGCAGAGTATGAATTTTTTAAAGATGGAGAGATTAAGGTAACCCTTAACGGAAAAGTACGTGAGAATCTTGAAATCTTCCTCCCCAGGCTTGGCTTTGAATTTACATCTCCCTGCCCTAATGACAGCTTTACATATTTTGGTATGGGTGAGGGTGAAAACTACTGCGATATGCACCATCACGTGCGAATGGGAATGTACAAAAGCAGTGCGCAGAAGGAATATGTAAATTATGTAATGCCTCAGGAGCACGGAAACCATACACGTGCAAAGCTTCTTAAAATGGGCAGTGGTCTTACATTCTTTACAGACGGAGAGTTTGAGTTCAATGTATCACAGTATACAAAGGAGGCACTTACCGAAGCAATGCATACGGATGAGCTTTACAAAAACGGCTTTACAAATATCCGCATAGATTACAAGGTGTCGGGAATTGGCTCAGGCAGCTGCGGTCCTCAGATTTTGCCGAAGTATTGTCTTACTGACAAAGAAATAAAGTTTGAGTTTTTTATAATATGAGGATAAAAAATGAATGGTATAATTTTAAAACAATGCTCCTCCCTTGAGAAAATATTTCTGAATGATAAAGAGGTTAAGGGAAACTACATTGAAAATTCAATTTTAAAAGGAAATGAAATTTCTTATCAGATTGCCTTTAAAGCACAAGAGGAAAGTAGCTTTATGGCAAAAGCCGGCATAGATGCACCTATAGGGTGTAACGCAGAACTTTTCCTTGTCGAAAATGTTCCCTGCTCCTTCCCGACATACCCGTTTTGTGAGGATGAGGATTACATAACGAAGGAGCCGGGGCTATTTCCTGATATGCTTCTTCCCGCGGAAAACAAGGAATTTTTAGTATCGCCATATCAGTGGAGAAGCATATGGGTAACTCTAAAAACAAACGGAAATATAAAAAGCGGAATACATCCTGTTACAGTAACATTTACAAGCGAAAAGGAAGACGTAAATGAAGGGATATGCTTTAACCTTAACGTAATAGATGCTTCGGCAACTCCATCAGAACGTATTTTTACGCAGTGGATTTATGCCGACTGCATTGCAGATGCTCACAAGGTTGAAATTTTTAGTCAAAAGCACTGGGAGCTAATTGAAAGCTACATAAAAATGGCAGGGGAGAATGGGATAAATATGCTCCTTACACCTGTGCTTACACCGTCTCTTGATACAGAGACAGGGGCAGAGCGCCCGACAGTTCAGCTTGTTGATGTTTTTAAAGACGGTGAGAACTATCGATTTGGCTTTGAAAAGCTTGAAAAATGGATAGGAATTATGCAGAGGTATAATGTTAAATATATTGAAATCTCGCATCTCTTCACGCAGTGGGGCGCAAAGTGCGCGCCGAAGGTTGTTGCGGAGGAAAACGGAAAATTGGTAAAACTTTTTGGTTGGGAAACAGAGGCGACATCAAAGGAATATGCAAATTTTCTCTCGCAGTTTATTTCGTCACTTCGTAGCTTCCTTTCGGATAGAGGACTTTTGGAGAGTACATATTTCCATATATCAGACGAGCCAAACGAAGATAATCTTGCAGACTATCTCCGAGCGAAGGAGGTTGTGCAGAAATATCTTGAAGGGTGCAATGTTATTGATGCGCTGTCAAGCCTTGATTTCTATAAAAAGGGTGTTGTCAAAAAGCCTGTCGTGTCAACAACAAGGATTGAAGCTTTTGTGGCGGAAAATGTGCCTGATTTGTGGGCATATTATTGTTGTAGCCAGTATGACTATGTGGCAAACCGTTTCCTTGCAATGCCATCATACCGTAACCGAATTTTGGGAATTCAGCTTTATAGGTATGGTATACAAGGCTTCCTGCACTGGGGATACAACTTCTATTATTCGCAGCTTTCACGGTTTTACTGTGACCCGTATCGTATTACTGACAGCTACGGTGCTTTCCCCGGAGGTGACCCATTTATAGTATATCCCGGGGATGATTGTGCATTGCCCTCGCTCAGACTAAAGGTATTTTGCGAAATGATACAGGATATAGCAGCAATGGAAATGCTTGAAAAATTATCCAGCAGGGAAGATGTTATTCGCCTGATAGATGAAACGGCAGGCGAAACAATTACCTTTAAGGAATACCCGAGAGACAGTGAGTTTTTACTGAAGCTAAGACAAAAGATTAATGAACAAATTGAAAAAGCGCTTAACCAATAGGGTTAGGCGGTTTTTTGCCTGTTTTTGGATTTTGCCCTTTGTTTGTTCTCTATTGCTTTTTATCCTCTGAATCCGGGAAAAATCGGGAAAAGCTGACGCCAAAATATACGGACAATCTGTGTATTGTCCTTTTTTTCAGATTTTTTGTTTGCCCGTTTTCCCACTTTTTAACAGTACCCGGCAAAACCCCGGTTATTTTACTTAAATCATCCAATGACATTCCTTTTGATATGCGAAGTTCTTTTATGTACTGTCCTAATTCCATAACTACCATCCTGTAATTTAATATTTTTTATTACCGTAAAATTTGGGTCGGGGTTTTCCCTGTAACGTTTTTAAACAGCTTCTTTTCAAGGGGATAGGGAAAAAAGCTTCATAACGGACAAACTTCAGGCATATCGGGTTCTATTGCATTATGCCACACCCGAAGATGTATATAACAGGGCATCCCGAAAACCAAAGGTTTTTGGGAAAAAGGAGAAACAGCATAATGAGTTCGCAGCAAATTTCAATTTGCTGCGAACTCATTACGCTGTTTTCGACGCCCGAGAGGTGAAGTTTGTTCGTAGCAAAAAGGCGTAT
>CAKSGG010000187.1 GCA_934454215.1 uncultured Clostridia bacterium | reverse complement strand
TTCATGACCTCCTTTGTATCAGTAGTTTTGCCCCATATTTGGGTTATTATACCTAATAAAAGGAAAAATTCCTTATGTGGTATACATTTTATAAATAAATTTTTAAAAAACCTATTCCCAAAAACGATTTTTTGTAGTATAATAAATAAAGACATTCATCATTTGAGAAAGGAGTATGCGTATGCGAATAGAAAAATTAAATTCAAATAAAGTAAAGGTTACTCTCACAGGTGATGATCTTGTAAACTATGATATAAATGTGGAAAGACTTTCGGGAGACTCTGCGGAACTGCATAGTTTTCTGTTCAGAATAATGGATACAATTCATAAGGAGACGGGATTTAGCCTGTATAACGGTCAGGTAGTTGTTGAAGCACGTACTGCGGGGGACGGCATGACGCTTGTAATAAGCAAGCTGCTGAGCGGCAAGGGTGTAACGGAGACTGTTAAAAACGGCAGGAGGATAATTGCAAGAGCGTCTGAAAGGTGCAAGGGAAAAGGAGTATATTTTTTCAGAAGTTTTGATGATTTATGCGAGGCGGTTATTCAGATTGACAATGCGGTACATAGTGACAGTTTGCTTTATAAGATGAATGAAAAATATTGCTATCTGCTTAATTTTGAAAATCCGTATTTTGATAATGATGAGCAGCTATGCAGTGTAATAAGTATATTGAGGGAGTTTGCCGAGCGTAATGCGTCGTATAACGGTCAGTATAAAAGAGTTACGGAGTACGGAAATCTGATTGCAAGGGATAAAGAGCTTGTTGCTATGGCTGAAAATCTTAGAAAAATTAATCAGAACTGAAAAACATAGGGGAAGAAACAATGGAAGATATTAAAGCTTTGAAGAAAGCAAAATATTATATGGCGGCGATGGCAGACGGTATAAATCCGCTTACAGGAGAGTATGCCGAAAAGGACGATACCATATCGCAGGAAAAAGTACAGGAGTGCTGTGCGTATATTTCCGAATTGCTTAATAAAATAATAGAAAATGGGGGATTGGTTCAAAAAAAGAGACTTCCGTTTTCGATAACGCCGGAGCAAAAAAATACTGTGGAAATTTCTTCTGAACCGATAGAAATAGCGAAAGTGGCAAAAAGAATAAATGCAGCAACGGAGAAAAATATCAGAAATATTTCGGGAGCGAAAATTGCAGCATGGCTTGTAAAGAAAGGATATTTAACTCTTGAAGTCTCAAAAGAAAACGTCACAAAGGAGATTGTCAAAACAAAAAAAGTACTTAATGAACATTCGGGCGGGCTCGGAATTACATCGGTCTGTAAAGTGAACAATTCGGACGGAGAAGTTTATGAAAAGCCTTTATACAATGAAACAGCACAAAAGTTTATTTTGGACAACATAGACAGCATATCGAAAGATGAATGAATTTGATTTTTTGATAAATAATAATAAAAAGTTTTAAAACACTTGAAAATGTGATATAATTATGATATAATATATTTATATCACACATGGGGCTGCAATGGCTTCGACGGGGATGAAGAATCCTGAGTAGCGAGTGGTGTTAAGTACCACCTAAAAAGGCTTAAATTTTTTAAATATAAACGCTAACGATTACGAATTAGCTTACGCTGCCTAATTGCGGCGTTGTCACCCCGATTCCTACCGCAGTTTCGGGCTTGGCATAATACTGAGCGGTGAACGTGAACGGATAATTGTTTCGTAGTCCGTCATGAATAACGGAGCTACTTGTATATTTGCTTTGGCTGTGAGGTGTTTATACAGGGAATTTTATTCATAGCCTGCACTCGGAGAGGCTTGGGTGGACTTGTTTTCGGACAGGAGTTCGATTCTCCTCAGCTCCACCAAACAAAAAGCGTCAAGGGAATTTTCCCTTGATGCTTTTTTACCATTCTAAATAATTACTGCGCTTTTTTACAAGTGCATTCGTATATATTTCAATCTCATCGGCAGAGGTCATTTCTCTTATGCTGTTATACGAAACGGTGGAGACTATTGACTTCCGTACCCACTTTTCAACATCCTTTGATGTAAACGTTTCCGATGTGGGTATGATTTTATTTATAATTTTCTTAAAAGATGTAAGGTCTGTTCCGAATGTGTCAATTACTTTAACCGCACGCATCGGCTCTTGTTTTGCTGCCCAAAACAGAAAGTCGGGGAGAAGTGTACCGTTTGCACGTCCGTGAGGAATCCCGTTTTGTGTGGTGAGCTGGTATCCCATTGCATGAACTACGTTCAACCCCGTATATGCAAGCGCCATACCGCCCTCCGAAGCTGCAATAAGCAGATTTTCACGGTCTGAATCCGTAAATTCTCCGCTTATAAGAGCCTTTGAACTTTTGCCTATAAGTCTTATTGCGTCGAGTGCCATAACGTCTGAAAATGGAGATGCCTTTGAATTTAAAAATGACTCAACAGCATGGCAAAGTGCGTCTACAGCGGTATTCCTTGAAACCTCCGGCGGCATTGTGCGGGTATATCTTGAATCGAGAAATGTGGAGTAGGGAAAGCATTGCTCGGCGCAATAACTCTTTTTTTCGCCGTTATCAAGAGTTATCATGACATATTGCGTTGTGTCCGAACCTGTCCCTGCCGTGGTAGGTACGCATACAACAGGAAACGGGTCTTTTTCATATTGCTTTTGATATATCTCCATAGGTTCAATGTCATTTGCTGCATAGACGGACACAGCTTTGGCAACGTCAAGAGTTGAACCTCCGCCTATACCTATCAGATAATCCATACCTTTTTCTTTCATAAGAGTACCGAGTTTATAAATATCGCTGATTGTTGTTTTGTCTGACACCTTATCATAGATTTCATATTTAATTTTATTGCTTTTCAAAACTTCGGTTACATCATTAAGTGCACCCGATACAACAGCCGAATGTCTGCCGGTGACAATCAAGGCATATTCGCCTCTTATTATATGGTGCGGATGACGCTTTATGCAGTTATTTCCCGACAAAAGGGTTGTAGGCATATAGTATTTTGGCATGTGAAGTATCCTCCCGTTTACGGTATAATAAAGCGGCGCTGTATATGACAGCACCGCTCTGATTTTTTATGCGTTTGCAATAATTTCCATTGCGTCTTTTCTTGAAAGTGATATTTTTCCTGTTTTCGGGTCAATGTCAGTAACCATAACAATCATTTCATCACCCTCTTTGCATACATCCTCTACCTTTTCAACTCTCTTGTTGTCAAGCTTTGATATATGGCAAAGACCGTCTTTACCGGGAAGTATTTCAATAAATGCACCGAAATCCTTTATTGTTTTAACAACGCCCTTATAAATGCGTCCCACTTCGGGTTCTTCAACTATTTTTTCAATTGCTTTCTTAGCCGCATTACCGCTTGTTGTAGTTGTTGCAAATATGTGGATTGTACCGTCATCATCAATATCAATTTTTGCACCTGTATCGGCAACTATACCTTGAATAACCTTGCCTCCCTGACCGATAACTTCTCTTATTTTATCGGGGTCAATTTTCATTGTTTCGACTTTCGGAGCATACGGAGAAAGCTCTTTTCTCGGTTCGGGAATGGCTTTTAGAAGAACATCGTCAATAATATGGTATCTTGCGTCTCTTGTCTTTGTGAATGCTTCCCATATAACCTCGTAGGGGAGACCGTCGTTCTTTATATCAACCTGAATTGATGTAATACCTTTCTTTGTACCGGCAACCTTAAAGTCCATCTCGCCGTAGAAATCTTCAAGTCCCTGAATATCAACCATTGTTGTGAAACCGTCCTCAGTGGTTATAAGACCGCATGAAATTCCCGCAACGGGTGCCTTAATCGGAACGCCGGCAGCCATAAGTGCCAGTGTTGAGCCGCATACCGAGCCTTGCGAGGTTGAACCGTTTGAGGAAAGAACCTCGGATACAACTCTTATTGCATACGGGAAATCGGATTCTGACGGAAGAACGGGAACAAGTGAACGCTCTGCCAATGCTCCGTGACCTATTTCACGTCTGCCCGGACCTCTTGAAGGCTTTGTTTCACCGACCGAATATGACGGGAAATTATAGTGGTGCATATATCTCTTTGTTTCTTCGGTATCTATACCGTCAAGCTTTTGTATTTCGGACAGCGGCGCAAGAGTAGCAATTGAAAGTACCTGCGTCTGACCTCTCGTAAACATACCAGAGCCGTGAGTTCTGGGAAGCAAGTCTACTTCGGCGGCAAGCGGTCTGATTTCGTTCAGACCTCTGCCGTCAACACGTCTGCCTTGAACAAGCCATGCTCTTACAATTTCTTTCTGCATTTTATAAAGAATTTCGCCGAGCTGTTCACCCAAATCGGGGAATTGCTCAGAAAGTGCCTCTGTGATTTCATCTTCAACCACACCCATTCTTTCGTCTCTGACGTTTTTATCGTCGGTATCAAGAGCGTGCTGAATCTTTTCGTATGACATTGCCTTTATTGCATCGTAAAGCTCATGGTCAATATCATGTGCCTCGTATTCAAATTTCTTTTTACCGATTTTGTTTTTAATGTCTTCAATGAAATCGCAAAGCTTTATAATTTCCTTATGAGCAAATTTGATACCGTCAAGCATAACGCTTTCCTCAACCTCGTTTGCGCCTGCTTCAATCATTACTACTTTTTCTTTTGTACCTGCAACGGTAACGTGCATTTCACTGCGCTCTCTCTGCTCGACTGTAGGATTGATAACAAATTCATTGTCAACAAGTCCGAGCCATACGCCGCCTATAGGACCGTTCCACGGAATATCCGAAATTGAAAGTGAAATTGAAGTACCTATCATTGCGGCAACCTCGGGCGGGTTATCCTGCTCTACCGAAAGTACGGTTGCGACAACCGATACGTCGTTTCTTAAATCCGACGGGAAAAGAGGACGTATAGGTCTGTCTATAACTCGGCTTGTGAGTATAGCTTTTTCGGAGGGCTTGCCCTCTCTTTTAATATAACCGCCGGGGATTTTTCCGACAGAATAAAGCTTTTCTTCGTAATCAACGCTCAAAGGGAAGAAGTCTACTCCTTCTCTGGGCGTTCTTGATGCGGTAACGTTTACCATTACCACTGTGTCGCCATAGCGAACAAGACAATGACCGTTTGCAAGTTGAGCCATTTTTCCTGTTTCAATAACAAGGGGACGACCTGCAAGCGTTGTTTCAAATGTTCTGAACATAACAATATCTCCTTTATATAAAAAATTTTGCCGGAGACTGTGTAAGCAGATAAACGCAGCACACAAATAATTTATGTGTTCCGGTTATATGCTGACAGAATCTCCGAATATACGGGATTCGGCGGCACTGAAAATATCAGCCGCCATAACCCCAAAAAGGTGCTGCAATCAGCAACACCTTTTATATATCATTACTTTCTTAATCCAAGCTTAGCTACCAACGCTCTGTATCTTTCGATATCCTGCTCGGCAAGATACTTCAAAAGACCGCGTCTTTTACCAACCATCATCAGAAGACCTCTTCTTGAGTGGTGGTCTTTCTTATGGAAGTTAAGATGCTCGTTGTTAAGATGATTAATTCTCTCTGTCAAAAGAGCAATCTGAACCTCGGGCGAACCTGTGTCACCCTCGTGAGTAGCGTATTCAGCGATAAGCTGCTGCTTTCTTTCCTTTGTCATGATGTCACCTCCTATAAATAAATTATCCCCTAAAGCTGAGAAGCCGTTGGTGATTCGGACTTCTAAGACATAGGTTTAACCTAATGTGC
>CAKSGG010000186.1 GCA_934454215.1 uncultured Clostridia bacterium | reverse complement strand
GTCAAGGAGTGTTGATGTACTTCCTGCAATTGCTCCGTCCATAGTGCGTGCGACAGAATCTTTTACCGTTATTTTTTGACCGCCAAACTCATACTCACCGTCCGAAAGTCCCGTTGCTCTCATACTGTCGCTGATAAGTATAATACGCTCTGAGCCGAACAGCCTGTAAAGTATGCGTATAACGCTTTGATGAATATGTATTCCGTCACAAATGACCTGAACATAAATATTTTTATCAAATGCAGCACCTATCGGTCCCGGATTTCTGTGGTGCAGCATAGGCATTGCATTAAATGTGTGCGTAAGACAACTTGCACCCAGTTCCATTGCCTCTTTTGCACAATCATAGCTGCAGTCGGTATGCCCTATTGAAACAATTGTTTTGCACTTTTTTATAAAATCAAAAGCATTCTCAAGCTCAGGTGCAACTGTTACCATTTTAATATTTTCAAGTTCTTCAAACTCATTAATATCGGGAGGTATTATGTATTTTTCGTTTTGTGCTCCTTTGTATTTCACACTTATATACGGTCCTTCAAGATGATACCCCAAAACCTTTGCTCCGTTAGTTTCCGGGATTTTTCCGTTTACAACGTTTTTTATTGTGTCCATATCCATAGTCATAGTTGTCGGCAGCCAAGATGTAACACCATTTTTTGCCATAAAAAACTTATATTATCAAGGCGGTTTCCGTCCATTGTATCAAAGCCTATACAGCCGTGAGAATGTATATCTGTAAGTCCTGCAAACACTTTTTGATTTTCAAGATCAATACCGTCTTTATCTGTTTTTCCGATATAAGATATTTTCCCGTCAATGACTTCGATATCAAGTATTTTTCCGTCAATGTATGCATTTTTGTATATCATAATAACCTCCGCATATTTTATATATAGCACATTAAAGCATGGCAGCTCCCAAAGAACCTGCATCTCCCTGAAGAGCCGATATTTCTACGCGTATATCTTTCTTTAATTTTCTCTTTAACGGATTAAGCAGCTTTTCACCCTGTACAGTGACGCCGCCTGCAAGAACTATTGCATCGGGTCCGAAAATGTTGAAAAGATTTTGGATACCGCATGCAAGATAATTCAGGAAATCATCAAAAACTTTGTTCGCAGCAGTACACCCTTTATCTAATGCATCAAAAATCATTTCACCGTTTAACTTATTACCGTTCTCTGCATACATATTATATAAGATACTATCTTTATTTGCAAGTGCGTATTCCTCGGCAATGGCAATTAAAGCAGTTATAGAGCAGTAGCGTTCCCAGCATCCGGACTGACCGCACGGACACTTTCTGCCGTTTTCCGCCTGTATAATCATATGTCCTATTTCACCCATATTGTTATTGCTGCGGCAAATCTGCCCGTCCATAATTATACCGCCTCCTATACCCGTACCGAGTGTTACAAGTACAATATTGCGGCAGTCTTTTACATTCCCGAAGTTTATTTCCCCAAGAGCTGCACAGTTTGCGTCATTATCGACACAAACCGAAATTCCTGTTTTTTCTGAAATCAATTTTTCAAGAGGAGTGTTGCCAAATGGAAGATTTGCACTGCTGACAAGTCCCTCCTTAATAATCCCCGGAGTTCCTATTCCCACATTTTTTACATTGTATTCCCCGATAATATCTGTAATAATCTCAGAAATATCGGAAATTATTTTTTCACAGTTGTCAGGCGTAGGGATAGAATGTCTATACTTAACTTCCCCTTTGTCAACTACCGCAAACTTGATATTTGTGCCGCCTATATCAACACCAAGCCTTGCCCCCGAGTATGCATCACGATCGCATATAAGGATTACATCCGGGTGAGTTTTAAGCATTGTTGCCGGAATTGAAGTGTTTATACCTCCGTTTAAAAGTGCCGAGACAACACGGCTTTTGTTAGAACCGCTTGCAAGAAGAATAATCTTTTTTGCACTTAATATTGTAGCGATACCCATAGTCAAAGCCTGTTTCGGGACTTCATCAAAAGAATTAAAAAATCTCGAGTTTGCCTTTATCGTGTTTTCGGTAAGGTCGGTTAAATGTGTAACGGAATTAAGGTTTGCATCCGGTTCGTTAAAACCTATATGCCCGTTTTGTCCTATACCGAGAATTTGCAGGTCAATTCCTCCGCTTTGCCTTATCAGCTTTTCATAATTATCACATTCTTTTATCGGATCCTCGCTTTCACCGTCGGGAATATGTGTATTGTTCAGGTCGATATTAGTTTTTGAAAACAGATTTTCATACATAAATCTGAAATAGCTTTGCCCGTTATCTTTTTTTATCGGATAATATTCATCAAGATTAAAGGATTTAACCTTGGAAAAATCTATATAACCGGAGGAACACATTTCTCCCAGTCTTTTGTACATTCCCACAGGTGTAGATCCCGTAGCCAGACCGAGTACGCAGTCCGGTTTAAGTATAAGCTGCGATGATACAAATTCCGCAGCTTTCTCAGACATTTCATCATAATTTTCACATACCACAACTCTCATTTTTGTAAAATCCCTTTCATATATCTAACAGATAATTCAAACTCACCTATACACCTCAACAATATGTTCCATTTTGTCGCCAACAAATGGAAATGTTGACGTTTACTTATAGTTGCATACAAGTCAATGTTTTCTATATGCATGTATATATGACATTTCTGAGTCGTGGTTGATAATATTCCTCCTGTGGATTCAGCATATGATGCGAATAAAAATATGCCAATTTACAACCTGGGTCAACAAGCAGTGTTGCTCCTGCCGCACCACCCCAGCCAAATTCGCCAACATTTCCGGTTGTACCACTTTCAGCTTTATTAACCAGTGTGCGTACACCTAATCCATAGCCATATCCTTTTAGTTGCGACCAATCAAAATTTTTCATTTGCTGTTCATTAAGCTGATTAATTCTCATTAATTCAATACTTCCGAGAGATATAATCTTTTCACCATTCGGAGCTATTCCGCCATTTGCAAGCGTGCTGCCAAACAGAGCATAATCCGGCACAGATATAACAATTCCAGCACCACCGCTGTCATAGTTTTTGCCAAGCTCAAAATCACCTATACCTTTTCCGACATTTATAATATGTCCTTTTTCTGTTCCTGTGCACATCTGTGCCTCAACAGCAGTCATATCCGTATTAGTTTCATATTTATATTGTTGTGCCATCATTGCTTTTATCTCGTCATTCCGATGATAAAATACATTCTTTATGCCAATTGGCTCAAAAATACATTTTCTTACATAATTTTCAAATCTTTCTCCGGATATTACTTCAACCACCGCAGCTAAGACATCGTGACACAGACTGTAATTCCAACACGTTCCCGGTTCAAATATAAGTGGCTCACGTGCAAGGCATTTTACAACCTGTACGGTATCCATTTTCCCGTTTGTTATTCTTCTTGCCTCGCTTATCCCCTTTGTATTCATATCATATGTAAATCCCGCTGTCATCGTAAACAAATGCCGCAATGTGATAGGTTTCTTTGCCTTTATAATGTTACCATCTTTATCCTTCACGTACATATTATGAAATTCGGGTATATATTCATAAAGCGGGTCATCAAGCAAAAAGATGCCCTTTTCATAAAGTTGAAGTGCAGCTGTAACTGTTGCAACTTTTGAACAAGAATAGATATTCAAAAGCTCATTTCCTGTCATTGGTATTTTATTTTCTATATCAGAATATCCCGAGCTATAATCAAATACACGTTTATTATCTATGTATACTGTAATACAGTTCCCCGGCATTCGCCAATCTGTCAGATTATTCATAAAATTTTTTAATTCTGCAAAATTCCTCATACTATTTCCAATCTTTAAGCTGTACTAAGCTACTCTATTTTTAATTATTATCCGGAACATTTTCCCAATCCTTTAAAAATCTTTCTATACCTGCATCAGTCAATGGATGACAAATCATCTGGCAGATTACCTTATACGGAACTGTTGCGATATGCGCACCTGCCAAAGCTGCATCAACAACGTCCTCCGGGCTTCTGATGCTTGCCGCAATTATCTCGGTTTCAATGCCGTGCATATCAAAAATTGCCGCAATTGACTCAATCAGGCTGTTGCCGTTTGAGGAAATATCATTAAGCCTGCCGACAAACGGACTTACATAGCTTGCACCTGCACGAGCCGCCAAAAGTGCCTGTGCGGGGCTGAAAATCAAGGTAACATTTGTCCTTATTCCCTTTGCAGAAAGTTGATTTACGGCTTTCAACCCCTCCGCCGTCATCGGGATTTTTATAACGATATTTTCATGTATTTTTGCAAGCTCTAAAGCTTCCGTGACCATCTTGTCCGCTTCAAGGCTGATAACCTCTGCCGAAATCGGTCCGTTGACGATTGAGGTAATCTCGGTCACAACGTCCTTGAAAACCTTGCCCTCTTTCGCGATAAGCGACGGATTTGTTGTTACGCCGCAAATCACACCCAGCTCATTTGCCGCTCTTATTTCATCTACATTTGCCGTATCAATAAACATTTTCATTTTCTTATCCTCTTTTCTATTTATCCCACTTCATAAAACCACATTCCTTAATATTCTAAAAAAACACACTGTAAATTAAACACGTTATTTCAATATTAGTATCTATTTTTTAGTTTTGTACTTTTTATAACCATTGCTTTTCTGCCATCATGATGTTTTATTGCCGACAAAACAATATTTCCTTAGAAAGCTAAATATCTAAACAACTTTATCTACGCGTCTTTATACAACATATAATTTTATATACTTAGCTGTATCAATATCCTTACAATTACCACAAAAAATATCAGTCATGCACATAAAATCCAAACCGTATATGCTTTTCGCTGAGCCTGTACTTTTCCGCAAGCTCCGGTCCGCATGAGTTCGAGCCGATTCCCGAAACTTTGTCGTCTATCCGCACATTTGTGCAGTCACTCTTTTCAAGCTCGTCAATATGCATTGCCTCAGTCAGCATTTCCGCACTGTAATGCGATACATTAAACTCAAAATCACCCTCAAACATCAGTGAGTTTTCAATCTTCAAATACTTGGTTTTCGTGTGATTTCCATGTTCCTGCGGCATTATATAATTCACATACTCGCCGTCTGCACTGCTTTTATAGCGTCCCATTTTCGCACTGCAGCACATATCGCGGTAATTTTCTTTTGGTCCCATTCCGAAATATTCAAAATTATCCGCATTGTAATCCAGGAAGAAATCCATACCGAATCTCGGCAGCCATATGCATCTGTCCTTGACATCTGCCGAAATATCTGTTTTCAGTCCTTTACCGCACAAAGAATATGTAATTTCAAACCGCATGAACGGCGTTCTGGACACTCCTGCAAGACTGCCGCGTACACGGACTTTTCCGTCCTCTGTGCAAACATCGTATGCCTTTTGGAACAGGCGGTTGAAATTTTCGCCCTCCCATATATTATACCAGCCCCACTTTTGCCTGATGTTTCTGTCATTATCGGTCGGGGCTCTCCATACCGACAGACGGCACGGCTTTTTCAGCTGCTCTCTGCCGTTTACGGTTATGCTCTCCAGCATTCCACTGTGCTTTGATATGGTGTATATACCGTTATTGCATTTTAGGATAATGCTGTGTTTATTTTCGGAAAATTCAGCCTTTTCGGCTTTAATTTCTTCACTGCGTTTTTTCACCGGCAACTCTATCTGGCACATTGCCGTTTCATATCCCGTTTTATCATAAAGATAACAGGTTACATATGCACCGAGC
>CAKSGG010000185.1 GCA_934454215.1 uncultured Clostridia bacterium | reverse complement strand
GTCATGAGCGCGCTTGCAAGCGAATAGGCGAGCCAAGCGTGCCTTTTTGCGAAAGAGGAGGAGCAGCGGCATGAGCGAACTCTGATTTTTGCAAAAAAATCAGAGCAAGCGATATACAGCTTGCTCCGACGTGGTGGAGATATGGGGATTCGAACCCCAGGCCTGTTACATGCGAAGCAACCGCTCTCCCAACTGAGCTATACCCCCGAATTTATCGTATGCAATTATTATAGCAGAAACCGATTAATCTGTCAAGAATTTTCATAAAGTTTACACCCCCTGCATGAATTCATAGAAAATTCGGGTAGTTGTATTGATGTAGCTTTCAAAGCCTTGACATAATTATAATTATGTGGTAATATAAATACAGCAAGAGGGAATGACATTAGTTGTTTCCGCAAAAAATGTTTTTCTTTTTAAAAAACCGCCACTTTTGCAGAAGTGGCGGTTATCTCTTTATGTAAATAATAATTATCAAAACCAATAAGGTGAATGAAATTACTTCTTCCATAACAATACCTCCTTCCGGTAGGTGTCGGAATCAACCGCCGCGGTTCCGCTCTCACTGAAATCAGTATTATATCACAGCTTGCATAAATTGTAAATTATTTACAAACGCAAAAAAAGACGATGTAAAAATTTACATCGTCTTTTAATAAAATCCGATTTTTACTTATTCATAGCTTCCTCGACAGCCACTGCAACAGCAACGGTCATACCGACCATCGGGTTGTTGCCTGCGCCGATAAGTCCCATCATTTCAACACAATGTGCTTTTTAAGCACATTGGAAGGAGTAGTCATAAAATATAATCACATTTTAAGATTATAAACAACACACGTCATCAAGCAAAATCTTAATGTATGCTTATACTAACATTCTTTTTGAATTATGTCAATCATTTTCTGTCATTTGCACAAGCTTATAAAAACTTGTCCTTTTGGTCTGTGTCAATTCCATAGCTGTTTTTGCGGTTATACTGCCGCTTTTCCAATCTGCATAAACAGATTTCCAATTGTCGGGAAACACAAGAGCAGGACGACCTAATTTTTTTCCGTTTTTCTTTGCCGCCGCAATTCCCTCCGCTTGCCGCTCCTTGATTGTCTTTCGTTCTTGTTCTGCTATTGTTCCAAGCACTTCAATCAATATGTTATTTACCATTTCAAAAACCCATTCTTGCCCTTGCGGCAAGTCCATCATTGTTGTAGGCAAATCAATCACTTTTAAACGTATACCGTTATCTTTAAAAAATTGCAATTCGTTTTTAATATCTGCTTTATTTCTTGAAAGCCTGTCAAGAGATTTTATAATAAGTGTATCACCGCTGCGGAGCATTGCATTTTTTAATGCGGTGTAGCCTGTTCTGTTTAAATCCTTGCCGCTTTCCTTGTCTGTTATAATATCGCGCTCCTCCGCTCCGAGAGCTTTAAAGGCTTCAATCTGACGATCAAGATTTTGTTCTTTGCTTGACACTCTTGCATAATAGTATGTGCGTGTTTCCATTGTTCGCAAACCTCCTTTGTGATTATGTATATATTATACCACAAGCGTTCGTAAACGTCAAGTATTTTACGAATATATTTGTAAATTATTTTTATAGTTTTACGAACAGAGAAAGCACGTGCTTTTTATGTGTTTATAAAGGTGTACCTTTACGAACAAAAGAAAATCGGAGCGGTTTTGTCTGCCGCTCCGAAAATGTTGTTTTAGTAAATCATTATTGTAATATATTTCATACCATCAGATGTTGTATCAACATCAACACCAACTGTATATCCCAATTCTTTATTATAACAACGATAGCAATTTTTTCTTGTTCCTAATGTTGCATTAAAGCCGCATTTTTTTAATAAATCAATATAGTCTGTCAATGCATATTTACCTGCAGATTTAGCAACTTTTTCTACCTCATACCCCCACATACCATCCGAATTTTTAAATAAGTCAACATCAACTCCGGCAAACGCGCCAAAATCGGGCACTCCTTCATAACCATCATAATATACTATATCGTTTGAACTGCTATTAATTTTATTTACATCATCACTTGTAATATTATTTTGTTCTATGCATGTTGCTGTACATCTATTTAATTTTACATATTGATCATTTTTAACTGTATAGTATGCTACATCATCAAAGCTATCATTGTCATCTATATTCTTATAGGTAATATCAGAATATGCACAATAATAACCGCCGATGTCGGTATCTGACTTTGCGGTAAATTTGTATTCTCCCGCAGGCATATCAATTCCTACTCTATATGTACCAACATCATAGACACCATCGTTAGATGAATAAATTGGTGCATTCTTAATAGGTGTTATTTTACACCTTGACAGCTTCAGATATTGTCCGTCATAACATCTGAAGAAAGTAAAAGTTTCAAAACCATCATTATCTTCTATATCCTTTTGAGAGCTATCCTTATATTTGCAATAATACCCATTATCATTACCATCAGTTACAACGGCATAATAGTCACCAGCAGGAATATCTGAACCTACTTTGTACATACTTGATGAATACCATTCAACATTTGATGGCTGATTATTGGTATTCTGAATAATATTCTCATTTGTATTACTGCTTTCTTCTGAATAAGATATGCCAAAATCACTAATCTTTACATCAATATCATTTAATGCCATAACAGTGTCAAATGTTTCATATGCTTTATTAGATAACTTTATTATATTTTCATTTAACTCTGGAATATCCGATAAAATCATTGATACATTCGGGGTATTGTATACTCCCATAAAGTTGTATGTGGTTTCATCAACTTTATTTGAATTTATAACTACAGGAACATTATTTTCATACAAAAGCAGTGCAGTATCGAATGCTTTTGTCCCAGATTTACTGTGCATTGACAGAGATATACCGCTATTTTTGCTATATATCATTCCTATGGTAATACCATCTATTGAATAGCTAAGGACGTAAGTTCCCGAATATGCTCTACCCTTTTTTTGTAAAGCTTCACTTAAGGTATAGTATGCAGGCGGTGTCTTGTACTCTGATTTTGTTGATGTGATTATAACCGTACTTGTTGTTTCGCTCCAGTCAACTTTTGTGCCAAAAGCCTCTGAAATTGCTCTGACAGGCACAAGCGTTCTACCATTTATCAGACATGCAGGGCTGTCAAGTGTAACAACTGTTCCGTTTACATACATTGTAGCATTGTTGATTGTTAAACTGATTGTTGTATTATCTTTTGTCGATGATACTGTCTGTGTATCGTTATCCCAATCAACTGTTGCCCCAAGCGCTTCAAATATTGCTCTTAACGGCACCATCGTTCTGTCATTTATTATTTGTGGTGGTACATCAAATGCAATTTGCTTCCCGTCTATAACCACTGTAATATCCCCATTTGCCATTACTGGTGTTATAGCTGAAACTAATAATAAAATTGTTAAAAATAAACTTAATATTTTTTTTATAGATTTCATAGTTTACCATTCCTTTCTCATCCTCGTACAACCTCTTTAAATGTATGCTTTACAATATCGGGTGTACTTTTCATTTTTATGTACTTTGCGACCGTTGAGCCGCTCCGCCCTATTTCTCTGCCGACTGCCGCGTAATTGCCGTATTTAGCATACAGGCGGTGCATTTCAACAATTTCTTCCGGTATAACTCTTTTAGCCATATTATTTGTCCTTTTTGCGAAAAGGCTTATCTCCGGTCACAACGCAAGTATCAGAATTTTTTATACATTCCTCCCAAATTTCATTAATGTAGCCTGTAAAAGTCTTTTTCTTTTGCTCATCATTGCTGACTTGCATAATGATTTCATTAATGCTGTCCAGCTTTGTTTGATAATTCCAAGGAACTGTAATTGTTTTTTTGTCTGTGTCAAGAATAATTCTCATTTTCCTGAACCTCCTAAAAATAAAAATGTAGGTCTTTTCCGCAAAAACGAAAAAGCCCACATACTATTATATATATATATATATATTGTCAAGCATTTCACCGAAAATAATCGAAAACAACTGCAAATTTGTGAAAATGCACAAAAATCAAGTATTTTATTATATTTCTCATTATTTTTAGCTATTTTTCTTGTATTTGAAGTAATTTTACTTATATTCATTTATTTTAAATAAAATTTAACGGTAACGACAAAATTCAAAGACAATAGAAAAAAAACGCGTGCCGCATCAATCCCTCCAAAGAGTCAAAAAATAGATTTGTCCCGAAATACCTTCCCCCATTTTAACAGCTTGCAAACAACCGCTCTTTTTTGATTTTTTTAAAAAATTATTGTATAATATATATAGAAAGTTAAAAATAATACTTTCTGAAAAAATCACAAAAGAAAGGAGGGCGAGGTATGATAGATTCTATATTCCGCTCTGTAATATATGACTTGCAAAACCGCAAGCAATATAATCTTGCATGGCAATTATAGCGCGATCTGTTTTTAGATGAATTTCGGCAGAAGGAAGAAAAAGAGCAATTAAAAAAAGAAATTGCCGACGATGTTATGTCAAGAATCACTGTTCAATTAGATAAGACAGCTATTGATGAATTATCAAAGGCAATTGATAATTTAGGGAAATAATAGTACATCTACGGAGCGGCTTATTTCAAAAGAAGCAAATGCCGCTCCGAATAATCATAATAATAAAGAAAGGAACATATACAATGCCGACAACCTATCCAAATCAGAGACTTATAAAGATACATAGAGAGCCAATTAAATCCGATTTTCTCGGAATAAAAAATGAAAATTGGCAAGCCGCCGCACGTGATTTAGGAGCACACTCTTTAATGCTTTATCTATATTTTGCCTCGAATTCAAACAATTACAATCTTGCTTTGTCACCTGTTGCAATTCGTCAAGCTATCGGAATGCCGCGCTCAACCTATCAAGACCAATTTGCAAGACTGGTTGACAAAGGCTATCTCGTGCAAGCAAACGGAAACGCTTATAATTTTTTTGAAAAACCTCAGCCGAGCCACGCAAGCAGTTCTCTAAAAATGCCAGAGCCGACAAACGAATTGAATTTTGAAAATTGTACGTCTGCCGTCAATAGCAATACATCTGCCGTTCAAAATATACCGTCAAAGGATATAGAAATAAATCAAACATATAAAACAAATAAATATAATAAATACACAAAAAGTTGCGACTAACGGATTACCAATAACAACAGAAATCTACAAACCAAAAGAAATGATTATAACAATCCCTGAACCCCAAACAGAAAGAAGAAAACAGTAAAAAGGAGAATGATTTTTAATGCCTAATTATGAAACAAATATGTATAATTATTTGAAAAGAAAAGGACTATCAGCCAAATACGAACACGCAGGAATCTACTGCATTAAAATAGATAATGACATTGTGTATATCGGCAAAAGTCATAATATGCTAAAGCGTGTAGCATAGCATTATGTAGGTATTAAAACACAATCGGAATTAAAATATCGTATTTTAGCGGAGGCACACCGAAAACGGCACTCAATTAACTTTGATGTCTTATATTATGCTACCTCTTGTGGCTATTGTGCTGTAAAAGATGAAATAGGCGAAAAAGAGGGAGAATATATACGAAATTTCAAACCCATCTTAAACACGCAAATTCCAAAAGAAAATAACTATAACCGCTTTGACGTGTGCCGCATACCTGTAAAAGAAATATTAGAGAAATTGTGAGGAGCGAAAAAAACGCTCCTTTGGGGCAATCCCTCATTTTGTGTAAACCTCAAAATTTACTCCAAAATGATCATATAATCTAAGTGTTTTTTTGTGG
>CAKSGG010000184.1 GCA_934454215.1 uncultured Clostridia bacterium | reverse complement strand
GATACAGACTCTTCATCAACCGTTGCTATAAAGCTTGTTGTGTTAAACAGATACACATCGTCTATATAAAGATTGCCCGCCTCTTTATCTGCATTGTTTACAGGATACATTTGCAACATAAATTTTGAAGAATCCCCATATATATTCGAAATGTCAACCGTCTGCAAATCTCCTATTGTATAACTGCCGTTCTGCGTTCCTGCTCCCGAAAAAATTACTCTTGCGCTGCTGTTTGACAAATCATCTTTATTGGGATTTATTATAACCATAAACTTAAGCCACTTATTTGGTGCAAATGTCGTAAAACTTGCATTGTCAAAAGCTTTTACAACACTGTTTTTAGCGCTTGCATCAAAAGGCGTTATATATCCTCCGCCTGACTGGTACTGAACCACAAACGAACCGCCCGTTTTTATATATTTATATTTTCCGGTAAGATATATGCTTTGACAATCGGTTGCTTTAACATCTCTGTAGTACTGAACCTTGCCTTTAGAAGAATTTCTCCATGCTCTGCCAATTTTGTTTTCGCCCTCCATAATGGTGTCAAGTGCAGCATTTGTGCCGTTTCCGGCAACAATATCTCCAACATTGCGTCCTTCAAAGGTTTCAGGCAAAACTAAATACACATCGTCTTTAATTTCCTTTTCCAAAACATTAACGCTAAGCGAATTTGAAACAACTGTTTCGCCAACCTTTGCGCATATAATATAAGTTTTCTTTTCGCTTGGAGTAAACACAAAAACTGCGCCTTTGTTTTCGGTTTTTTCGTTATTTACATACCACTCAATCGTATTTAAATCAACATATTCGCCGGGTGTAGGCTGCGCTGTAAACTCAATGGGCGACATTGTTAAAATTGTTTGATTAAGCGATCCTTCGGCTGTTATGTTAAGAGCTGTTATATCAACTATCGGATGTTTTTCGACGTTAATCACAATTTTTTCGGATATAACATCTCCCGCTTTTGCATAAACTGTGTACGATTTACCAAGCTCTGCCGGAGTGAATTTAAATTCTTTTCCGTTCACATCCTGCAAAACATCGTTTACATACCAGCTTATCTGGCGCAGATTAACGTTTTCTGCCGGTGTGGGAGTTGCTGTAAAGCTTACTTCGCTTATATTATCATACGGCTGATCCAAAACACCCGTGCTTCCCAAAGCAAGCGCGCTAATCGGTGTGTAAGCTTTATTTCTGACACTAAAGCTTACTGTATCAAAAGTACTCTGCGATGCAAAATCCTTTGCGCTCTCTGCCAAAGAAAGAGTATACTTTCCGTCGGGGACATATGTGTTAAACTTAACCGTAAAGCTGTTTATATCACATTCAACATCGCCAACGTGTATTTCTTCCCCGCTTTCGTTTTTAATTATAACGCTGTCTTTATTAAATGTTGTTTCATCAATTTCATGGTTTGCAAAAACGGTTATTTTGCCCTCGTCTTCAATGTTAATATCTTCATTTTCGGGCATCGATATTTTAAATACAGCAGGGCTGTAGATTTTAACATTATCTAAATACAAGCCGTTCGCTTCGCCGTTTGTTACGTTACCGCGGATAAGTATGCGGCAATTCATTGCCGACATATCCGCAGCTTTGTTTGCTCCGCTCACAGAGCCTATCTTAACCATTTGGTTTGCTACGCCTTCGCCGTAGAAATATGCGTCTATATTATATTTTGCGTCGCCCGGTTTTATAACATAGATAAAGTTTACCCATTTTCCGTTTTCATACTTTACGTTAGATGTAACAGAACCTGCTTTAAGATTTCCGCTGTTTGAAATATCGCCTATGGAAACAAGATTAACCCCTTCGCCGCGAACCAAAAAGTCTGTATGTGAAGTTGTATCTTCTTTTATACCTTTGTACCTTCCGCTTATTATAACCGGTTCGGTCGTTGTTGCGCCGATATACTTATTAAGCTGCTGATTCTGAGAACCGCCGGTCTGATTAAATGCACGCCCGATCATATTTTCTAAGTCATCTTCATCTGCCACAACCTTAAAGCCGTTTACAGACGATGCATTTGTGCCATCCCACAAGCCGCCTTGCATTACTAGTGCGTCTTGTGCATAATCTTCAAAGTTTTCATAAACATATACCTTATCTTCGCTGCAATCTTCTATTTCCAATGTATAACTAGCAACGTTTCCGTTTTCGGCTGTAACCTTTATAACAACCGTTGCCGGAATATTGACACTGACGCTCTTGCTGCCATATTCATTTTCGCCGACAATATATTTTACCAAAGCATAATTTTCATCACTTGCTTCAGCCCTTACAACTACATCTTGATCTGTTGCAACACGGATTTTGTACTGCGTTTTATCCGGTGAAAACGATTCTATTTGCTTATCATTAATTAATATACTTTTTAGTGTTGCGTCCGGTGACTTTGCGCGGGTAAAATCAATTGTATAGCTGTTTTCTTCTCCGTTTACAGCAGTCACGGTTATAACGCTTCTTGCAGGCAAGCTTTCAACCGTTTCATTTGTAATGCTTACGCTTGCGTTTAAATCCTGTTTTTCAGCGCTTACCTTTATCGGAAGCGATGATGCCTGAACGCTTAATGCGTATTCGTTTTTATCAGGATCAAATCCTGTTAAGCTTGCGCCGTTTATACGGATATTGCTTAATTTGTTTGAGTTTTCAATTTTTGTTATTGTAGCGTCTTGGTCGCTGTTCGGCACAACGTTTGCATAAACATACGTTTCGCCCCCGTCATTAAACACCGTTTTAATAGTTTCCTTTCCGTTTTCCAAAACAGATACTGCGCCCCAGCCGTCCGGCACTTGCACTTTAACTGTTAAAGGATAGTTAAATATGTCTTTAGGCAAAAGTGTTTCATCATATTTAACGTTTACTCCTACGCATGAATCATCTATCATATATGCCTCGGGCGTTGAAATCTGGCGCTCGCGGATATACTTTGTTGCTTCCGTGAAGCTCATAACGGCAAGCTTGCCTTTATCTTGCATCTGCGAAATATACTTATAGTGTTCTTCCGCATCGGCTTTAGTCTGCTGCTGATATCCGCCTTCTGCGATACCGTGCCACATTTCTATAAGCCAGCCTTTTTGGTTTATAATATTATCAATCCATTTGTTTCTGTCGGCAATTGTTGAAACATCGCCTATACCCTGCATATACAAATCATACCATTGTCCGCTTGATTTGCCGTTTTTCGGATCGGTTGTGTTATAGCCTCGTTTTCCCGATCGCATTGCCCAATAATTTTGCATAACAACAGCCCAACCTTCGGCTGTTATTTTATTGTTTGACGGAGCAAAAGCAACCGTATCAACAGTCGGAAAGTTTTTTGTAAGAAATTCTTTTGAATCAACAAGCTCATATTTTAAGTTTTCTTCTGTGGTATATGAAGAATCAATCATCGTGTGCGTTGTTGAATGGCTCGCAACGTCTATACGTCCTTTGCTCACAACAGTCTGCATTCTTGAAAGAGTTGAACCCGTCATCTTTCCCGTTATTATAATATTTGTTCCTCTTAAATCATATTTTTCAAACATGGTCTGATTAAATTCAGCCGTGTTTACCAAACCGTCATCATAAACCAAACTCAAAATTGCATCTTTATTATCTTTAACTGATACAAGCGAGGCATTCATTTCTTCAGCGCTCATTTTCTTTCTCAAATTGATTGTATATGTTTTAACAGTATTCATCTGAGATGTAACGCTTATTGTTACCGTTTTTGGAAATTCACTCACATTTTCATCAGATATTAAAACACTTGCCTTTTCAGACACCGCCCTTGCCTCAATTAATGCACTTTGAGTCTCAAATGGCAAGATAACCGAGTAGTCTGTTTTATCAGCAACAAAAGAGGCTACATCCTCACCGTTGATTTTTATATATTCCAAATCATTGTTATATCCGTTTTCTCCAACATTGTAAATTCTTACGTCGTCTAAAAGATTCATTGCAGCCATAGACTGAGGGTCTTTTAAGTTATTGTTATGAACCATATTCGCCTTTTTGTTTTGGTAAACATATATATTATCCATAACCTTTTCGCCCTCGGCAACAATCTGATTTGTATAGTTGCCGTCTACGTCTTTTAAACTGTTTTCATCAACAGCATTTACAACTGCCGAAACTTTTGTTACAGCGCCCTGCACACCGGGAGTTATATAAAGATTATATTCTATCCATTTATCTTTTTCAACGCTTCCGTAGCTTTTTGAATTATCATTTAAAATAAAAATTCTATCTGTCAATATATTTAAAACACTCTGACGATATGCCGCACCTGTAGGGCTTGAACTTCTGTATTCCAGATAAAAGCTCTGATTTTCAACCGTCGGCGAGCTTACAAGCTTCACCTTGCCTGAAAAACAGGTTGTCTGTCCCGGCTCCATGGCAACATTTTTATGAAGCGATGGATAATACTGCGTTCCCGCGCAATAAAATGCTGCACAACTATTGCCGTTATCTTCAATAATTTTTGCATTTATTGCATTATCCCATATTTTTTTACTTCCGACGCCTTCACCGACGACATATCCGCCGTCGGACACCGTAAAATCGTCGAAGAACAAATCCGTTTCCGCTGCATGTGACACAAACGGCACATTTATTACCGTTAAAATCATTGCAACGCTCAAAATTACGCTGAGTAATTTTTTCATAATTCTTCTTCCTCCTTTAATTCACATCACTTTTTTATTATAATATGAAAAAAAGTGATATATTCTTGACAAATTTAATTATATATTATAAAATATAATTGTCAATATTAATAACAAATAACGATTAATTAGTGATATTAAATATCAATTTTTCCGCATATTTTTCAATTTCAAAAGGTGATTTACATTGCAAAACGCGAACATATTCTCAAAATCAGAAAAACATATTAATACTGTTTGCAGCGATTTGGATATAAAATCTCTCTTTTGCTGCACTCATATTTCTTATTATGAACTAAATAATCTTAAAAACGTAAAGTCTCCTGTGAAATGCAATGATATTTTTGTCATTTTGATGATTAATGGAAATGCGTTTTTAGAGCTTAATAATAAAATTTTTCACCTTGAAGACGGAAATGTTGCAATTATCATGCCGGATATGACTTATTCATATTATTGCGAAACAAATTGCCGACAAACATATTACGTTATACGTATTGCAGATAATTTTGCAAATAAACTTTTTGACAGAATTATATCTGACAACGGTTTTTGCTTTAAGCACCAAAACTTGCAGTTTCTCGTTGATCTCGCCGAAAAAATTATATTATCTTATCAAATGAGTTCAAATATGCATACCGTTGAAATTTCAACTCTTATTTCAGATTTTATTCATTCTCTTTCACAAAGAGCTAAAAAGAATATTAAATCAAGCAAAAGCTCAATAATTTTTGAAAAAGCTGTTAAAATCATAGAAGAAAACTATTCTTTAAATTTAACTGTTGATAAAATCAGCTCAGCACTTTTTATTTCAGCTCCGCATTTTATAAGAGTGTTTAAAAAATATTGCGGTATGACGCCGCATCGCTATCTTGAAAAATATCGTTTTTTGCAAGCAAGACATCTTTTAAGCAATACTGACACATCAATAAAAGACATTGCAAAATTAACCGGACACAAAGACATCAGCAATTTTATTGAATATTTTAAAAAAGAAAGAGGGGTTACCCCCGGAGAATATCGAAAAAACATAGATAAATACGAAAAAAGAAAAGACATAATTTCATCATATTATACAAGAGATAATAAACCTGCGATAACAAAATATAAAATTTACTGATTGCATACTAAAAAAATCAGCAAAGGGGCAGCCTTTCGGGGCCGCCCCTTTGCCTTTGATTGGAAGAATAAAGAGATTTATGATTA
>CAKSGG010000183.1 GCA_934454215.1 uncultured Clostridia bacterium | reverse complement strand
TCACTCTTAAAATAAAAGCATTTGAAGCCAACGACCTGTACGAACGATATAAGTTTTTATATTCATAGTCATACTGTCATAATATAAGATGAAGGTATTGCCCGTTCTGAAAAAGTTAAGAGAGTAGGCATTAGGGAGTCGAAAAAGTCGACACGCTCAGAGTCAAAATCTCTCTTCGAGAGCTTTCGCTTGAGAATAAGGGCTTTCGCTCGCGCGGCGCTCACCGCGCCAGCCCTTTATAGGAGCGGTTTTTGCGGTACACGCCCGCGAAAACCGCATTTTTAAGTCAGAGGGGGAATATCCCCCTCTGACAACTCCCCGGATTGGATTATAATATAGTTTTCGACTGCCCTGCATTTTGAATAATTTTGTCAAAAAAGTTCATAAACCGATCCCAGTCGTAGTATGTAATAGAATGTTCACCGGTTTTATTATGATACGCAATGTGACCCTCTGTATAGGCCGTATCCAAAGACGGCTTTTCATTCGGGCAGACAACGCCCTGTAAGCCGTATAAACCGTATACCTCGCTCGCCATTTGGCACGCTAAATATTCCTTATCGGGGTCTGCCCACGTATCCTCACTTGAGCTTGTGACATATAAGTACCTGGGTGCAATCGCCGCAAGCAGCATATGCTGATCCACGGGCAGCATTTCTTCGTGATCGTTATATGCTTTAAAATTTTCGCAAAACCAATCCGAAATGTTAATTTCCTTGGCGTGCTCTCCCCGTTTTCCTCGTAAGATAGCCGCTCCCATACAGCCCGAATTATTGGATACCGTAAGCTCGATGCGTTCATCCGTTGCGCCTGCCCAAAGCGCTGTTTTACCGCCTCTTGAATGACCGACGGCCGCAATGTGACGCGTATCGATATCCCGATCCGTCTCTAAATAATCAATGACGCGGCTCATGCCCCAAGCCCACGCCGATATGGATGCCCACGCATGACCCTGTCTTTTTTTGGCCGTTTTGACTGCCGCAAAGACCCCTTGCTTAAACTCTGCATGAGCTTCCCAATCACGGTATATACCTCTGGTCGGCATGACGGCCACCGCATATCCCCTGTTCGTGATATTCTTTGCAGGCATACAATAATCCGCATGCTCTTTATGCACAAAGTTTCCGTTGCCGTTAAAATGATAGGTATCCTCGTGCCCTTCGATTAAGCTGTAAACAAAAACCGGAAAAGGCCCCTCTTGCGCTTTGGGTAAGTATAAGGAAAAGGGAAAGGAAAAGCTTCCGAATCCGCATTCTATGTCTTTTCGGCGCATGCCGCAAAATTCTGTCTCTCCTTTTTGTTTAAAAAACAAATTGTCCGGTCTTTCAATATCACGAACACCATAAACATATTCCGACAGAAGATGCATCACTTCTTTTCTTCTGAACTGTTCCCACATTTCCTTGGTTGTAATTGTTTCGCCGCTGAGCGAAAGCAGCAGCTTGGGTATGTTGCTCATGGTTGTACTCCTTTATCGATCATATTGATTGTAAAAAGCAAAAGGATTGGTCATTGTGCCGTCCCCATATTAAAGCTTTTTAAATGCCGCAATCCACTCGCGTGAAATCAGCTCGTGACCTGCCGCGGTGGGATGAACACCGTCAATCAGCCAATAGCTTGCAGGCGCCAGCTTTTCCGCGTCGTCAAACTTTTTCTGAAGCGCAACAAACGGCAAGCCATGACCTTCGGCAACCCTTTTTGCGGCGGCAGCTCTTTGTTCAACCTCAAAGCGAAACGTCTCCCACTGTTCCTCCGTTGCCGTGCCTTTCAAAACAAACGGTTCCAAAATGATAAGCTTAATTTCGGGCAGCGCCGCGCAAATCTCATCAATCAGCAGATTGTATATTTTTTCATAGCTTTCCGTACCGACTCCGTTTTGAAATGACAGCTCGTGCCACACATCATTCACGCCAATCAGTATGCTCATTATGTCGGGCTTTAAATTGATGATATCCGCCTTCACCCTTGCCAAAAGGTCAACAACGCGGTTACCGCCGATTCCTCTGTTTAAAAACTCATATTCGTTCGGGCAATCGAAGCCGAGCTTGCCGCCGACCATGGTCGGATATCCCGAACCCCGTAGGTTGTCGTTTTCACGCCCTCTGTTCGCGTCTGTGATCGAATCCCCCTGAAACAGAATCCTTTTCATTGTGAATTGCTCCTTTATTGTTGATACACATTCTTCCCCGATGCCGAAGGGATGACCTCCCCCATGCCGTCATTTTTGCCCGAAAATATCTGCAAGGCCGTTTTCGGGCGGTAAATTTCAAAAAACGGATGCCGGAGAAGCCGATATTTGTTTAGTAACACCGTTTTCCTTCTTTAATGGCCTTTAACAGGGTTGTGACAATTTGTTCGACGGCTTCTCTGCCTTCTTCAACAGACATATTTCTTGCACTTTGGGCAAACCAGTCGTCTGTTTCATCCAAGCGTTCCAGCTTAATTGAGCCGGGATACAGGCTTTCCAGCCTTGCACACTCGTATCGTCCGGCATGGTCGCCCTTGTATGAATACTCCTCCGGGAAGCAAGCGCCGTTAAAAACACGAACCCAATTCCAGGGGTTATCCTCGCCCGACAGATTCTCAAAAAAATCGGCGTATTCGTTATTGCCCCACCAGCCTTGACCCTTCGTTTCCTCCAAATATTCAAATGTCAGTTTTTTGCCTGCTTTCATGCAGGCCAGTGCCATAGGTAAAAAATCCTCGGTCTGATGAAAAAGTAAAATACAAATATTTCTTCTAAAGCCGCTTTTAAACAATGATTTTAAGATGTTATAAATATACGCTTCAAAAACATCGCAATCTACGTTAATGGTATTGGTTTCGTAGCCGCCTACCGCATAGCTTGCCACGCCGTACCAAACAGGCGGCAAAATCATGCAATCCGTCCGTTTGGCAAGCTCTTCGGCAATCCCCGCCGAAACCAGCGTGTCGCAGCCGTAAGGGCAATGTGCCGAATGATACTCCATCGTGCCGACCGGCAGAATGACCGGCCAGCGTTCTTTTTTAGCCCGTTCCACCTCTTTGGGATATGATGTTTCCATATGTATGCTGCTCATACTATATACCTCCTGAAATATCTTTCATAAAGTAAGTCTTATATTTCCTTATCCGAATACATGGAAAGCCCGAAAATCTTCGGTTGAATTTTTATGGTTGCGGTCGTGCCCTTTCCGGGTGCAGAGGAAAAGAATAAGCCGCATGTTTCCCCATAGTAAAAATGAATACGCCGAGCCGTATTTTTCACGCCGTAGCCGCTGCATTCCAAACGATTCAGCTTTTCTGTCTGCTCCTCCGTCATGCCCTTGCCGCTGTCTGTAATGGAAAAGATAAGATAATCCCCTTCCAAAACGCCCGTTATGCTGATGATGGTTTCGGCATCACAGTTATTAAAGCCGTGCATAATGGCATTTTCCACAATGGGCTGAAACAGCATATGCGGTATGGGCATACGGCGAATCTCATCTGTGATCTGCGTTTCCAAAGCATAATCCTGATTACGGGAAATTCGGCTGATATTCAAAAACTTTTCAATGAGCATAAGCTCCTCGTCCACGGTGATAATCTCGCAATCCTTCCCCAAAACATCCCGATAATAATCGATCATGATATGAATAATGTTCCGCACTTGTCCGTAGTCCTGCTTATAGGCCACCAGATTAACGGCCGAAAGAGAATTATACAGAATGTGAGGGTTTAATTTATAATTCAAAAGCTCAATTTCAACCTTTTTCCGCAAAAGTTCATTTTTGTAATAGGATTTTTCCAAATCGTCCACTTGCTTAATCAGGCCTTGTGTCCGCTTTAAAATCACATCAAATTCCCAAAAATTCGTCTCCGGCTTCCAATCCCTTTCAACAATGTTATTGTCCCGTATGTTTTCCAACAGCTCCGTAATTGCCTCAATAATATCCTTTACGCTTTTTTTCGACACAAAATAAACAGATACAATCACAATACACATAAAGAATACCAGCGCCAAAAAGTATGTGATATATTGACTGTACAGGGTCTTTAAGGAGATTTCGGAAATTAAATACCAATCGTCAAACACATAAACGCTTCGGATTCTTGCATGGCCGGAGAGCTGCCGCGCCCCCTCTGCCTGCGGAATTTTTTTAAATTCCACTTGCAGCTGTTCCGAATTTTTCGTCCCTATATCCAACCGAATACAGCCCTCGATGATCGTCTCCGTATCCACAGGCATCCTGCGGTAAAAATAAAGATAGGGGACATTCCTGTGCCATGTGATTTCATCCAGCCAGATTGTATTCAGCTGGCTGTTTTCCATTTTTTTTAAAATCTCATCCCGTTTTTCAAGAGCTTCTATTTTTCGGATATACTGACTTTCATAAAGAGTTTCATTCGAGCAGTAAATCACCATGTGGCGTTCACGATCCAAATTCACATCTTCCAAGGCATCCATATATATCTTCATATCGTCGGCAAATTCCGTCTTCGACAAAAGACTGGTGAACTTCTCGTTAAATCGTTTGGATATTGAAACATTTTTGACAATCAAATCCGTTTTGTGGATGCTCATTTCCACATCATTTCGGATTTTTGTTCTTTGTTCCTCCAAAAAACCGTCCGTTTCTTGAAATAATTTTGCATTATAGCTCCTGCACAGCATCACAAATATGATAATGCAAACAAAAACCGTCATTGTCAGCATCATCATAAAATTAACAAAAATAATTTTATTGGTAACAGACCTTTTATGTATCGTATGCTTCATTTGTTCAGTTCTCTTTCTCTGTATTCAGACGGGGTGCAGCCCACATGCTTTTTAAAGGTTTCCGTAAAATAAGCCTTGCTTCGGTAACCCACACGGTCTGCAACTTCATAAACCTTGCAATACGGGTCAAGAAGCAGCGCCTTGGCTGCTTCTATTCTCCTTTCGCATAAATAATCAAAAACCGTCTTTTTGTCTGTTTTTTGAAAAACCCGCTTCGCATAGCTGGAGCTGATCCCTAATTGTTCCGCAATTTGCTCGACAGAATCGATGGTGCTGTAATGCTCGTCAATAATGTTTTTTATATCCCTGGATATTTTGCTGTACTTGCTTTGCCTCTTTTCACCGCTCTTGATAATACGGGCCACCGCATCCACAAATTGAAACAGCCACGTTTCTACGTTTCCGGATACAAGAGGCGTAAGCGCGCATAGCTCTTCGTTTTCCCATACGACATTGTAAAGGCTGATGCCTCTTTCTGCCAGCACGGTTTGCAGGGCATTTAAAATAAAATTGCAAACATATTTCTTCTCTTTTGCAACAAAATAGCCTGCAAGCTGCGTTTCGGCCGGAGCGCCCTCGTTTAAAATTTCGGTAATTTTATTTTGAATCCCCGGAGCGTCAAAATCCTCTCCCGTCCCAAAAGCCGCAAGGCTGTCTTCGTCCATATAAATGCCGTATTGCTTTAAGCTCTGATGAAAAAGCTTATCCACGTTTTTTTCGTTGGAAATTTCATCCGTAACCTTTTGAATCACCGAACGGATTTCCTCCGGATCAATAGGCTTTAGCAAAAAAGCGCTGACGCCATAATCCATAGCTGTTTTTGCGTAGTCAAACTTTTTATGACAGGTAATAATAATGACTTTCGCTTTACTGTGCGCCTCATGCAAGGCCTGAACAATCTTCAAGCCGTCCATTTTAGGCATTTCGATATCCGCTATAATGATATGCGGATGAAACCAAGAGGCAATTTCCAAACACATCACACCGTTTGCCGCTGTCCGGATATCCGAAATGCCGTATTCTTCAAAATTCAAAAACGTAAACAGAGTGTCAATTTGCATCTGATTATCGTCAACAATCAACAAGCGAAGACCCATATAATCAACTCCAATACAAAAAATACGTCGTTGTCAATTATATTATACCACAAATCTTCATAATAAAATTGATTCAAAGAAATTTGTGGTGCAATAGTCGTTTCCGTTTTATATTCA
>CAKSGG010000182.1 GCA_934454215.1 uncultured Clostridia bacterium | reverse complement strand
CGAATTTTTAAGCAAATCAGCCCCGTCTTTCATATTCGCAAGACCATCTTTTGCTGAATTTACAGCATTTGATGCATCATCGGAAGCATTATTCAATCCGTCGACAGCATCTCTTAATTTTACAGAAGCACTGCTTAACCTGTCAAATGATATAGCCAAATCATCAAAAGCCTTACCCATTAAATCAAATGCCGAACTGAATGAATAAATGTCAAAATCCTCTGCTAATATTAAGATAGCATCACGTACAGAAATTATATTCTGCGCTATTGTTCTGTAACAATTTGCAAGGTTTTTTAAACTTGTTATTGTTTCATCATTAATATTTTTTAAAAAGCCTTTATCTTTCAGTCCCTGTATTATTTCCGCAACTTTTTGTATACCGTTCTCCGATTTCAGCAAGGCATCAAGGATTTCTCCCAACGTCTGCCATATTTCTCTGAAAATACTTTTCAAGTCATCCTTTGCATCATCTTTAGCCTTTATCGCCTCTTGAAGTTTTCGTACAGCTCTTTGCAGCTTTTTAACTCCGCTTTTCAATGCAGAAGCGCCGCTTTCCAAATCATCCATAGCTGAAGATAAATTTTTTGAAGCTGATTCAAGATATTCCGCAGCATCTCTTATATCCGTAGCCGCTCCGCTTGTCTTATCAAGTGATGTTTTCATATCTTCAATTGAATTTTTTAAATATTCACAGCTATTCTCCAGATTAAGCAAACCATCTCCCATTTTGTCGGTACTTCCGCTAAGATTATCAAAAACAGTTTCTGATTGTTCAAGAGATTTGTCAAGTCTGTCTGTAAGGTCATTTACATTTTGCGAAACACTGTCCGAATAGTTTGTTATGTCATCTGAAAGCAAGCCTATACTATCGGATACACCTGTAATAGCTTTGTTTATTTTGTCGGTCACATCTGCGAGCGCATCATTTGCTCCGTCAAGGCTGCCCGATATTCCGCTTTCGGAATCAAAACTGTCATTTATAATATCTCTGACCTCCGAAAGAGTCGAATTCATATCTTCAAGAATATCTCCCGAATATTCAAGCAAGATATACGGCTCAGCCTGACCTGATATACCACCTATATCTTTTCTTCCGTTTATTTCTCCGTGATTTTCACATTCGCTGATATATCCGGCAGTTCTTCCGCTTATTCCGCCTGTATTATAGCCGACTGACTTATAGCCTACATTTCCGTAATTTTTACAGCCCGATACAGTTCCTTTTGTATATCCGCAAATACCGCCGGTATCTGTATTTGTATCAATCAGTTCTGTTTTGTCCTCCGTTTCCAATGTATCAATATCAAGATTAACATTTATATCCTGAAGTGACTTATCAGATTCAATATTTTTTGTATTTACACTTCCGTGATTTTCGGTTTGTTTGACAGTTCCGTAATTCTGTCCGCATATTCCTCCCGTATAGCTTTCTCCGCTTACCGTTCCGTTAAAATCACATCCGCTCACAATACCGGTTTTTGTTATATATCCGCATATTCCGCCGACAGAAGCACTGCCTGAAACATCTCCTGTAAAAGTACAGCTTGTTATTTCACCGCTGTTTTCTCCGACTATACCTCCGATATATTTTCGGCTGCCATCGGGTGAAATCTTTCCTTCAACTCTTAAATTATCTACTTTTCCGCCTGTTTGAACATAACGGAATACTCCTTGATACGAACCTTTACCTGTAATATTTACACCCGTTATTTTATGCCCGCTGCCTTTAAATGTTCCTCCGAACGTGGGAACAGGCGAAAAGCCTGTTTTTGAAAAATCAATATCGGCTGTAAGCTCGACCGTTTTACCGTGAGACCATTTATCGGTTTTGCATTTTTTCGCAAAATCCGTAAATTCTTCGGCAGTCGCTATTTTTATTGTATTGCCGTCATTTTCAGCCAATGACATAGGAGCAAGAATCGGTACAAAAAACGCCGCCGCCAAAACAAAAGCTGTTAATTTATTTTTTTGCTTCCTCAAGCTCATCGTTCTTCGCCTCCGTTTCATTTTCCTTTATGACATTATTAACATTTACATTTGCAGCCATATCACCTCTGACAAGTCCGTGAATATCAGCGTCCACAAAGCCGCTTATATAACCCCTGACACGTCCGTTGACCAAAAACCTTCCCGTTTCCTTATGAACAATTTCAGGTGTTTTTATTGTAAATTTAGTCTTTTCTATAATCGTATCTCCCAAAAGCAGAATCTCAGGCAGTACGCACATAACAAGAAACATTGACATAAGCGTACCCGAACATAATGTTGAACCTATTGAAACGATTGCCGGCTGCGTCGACAGCTTTCCTATCAGGAAACCTGCCGCTGCAAGGATACTTCCCGAGGTCAATACTGTAGGAAATGCAAAATTCAGCGTTTCTCTCATTGCCTTTTTTATATCTGTTTTATCTTTCAATTCCATATATCTGCTTGATATTACTATAGCATAGTCAATATTTGCTCCCATCTGAATTGAACTTACAATCAGATAGCTCAAGAAGAACATCGGGTTGTCAGTCAGATACGGAATTGAGAAGTTCAGCCAAACACTTCCTTGAATAACAGCAATAAGCAGTATAGGAAGCCCTGCGCTCTTAAACGTAAAGAACAGTACTATAATAACGAACAATACCGATAGTATACTTATCAAAACATTATCGTTTGCAAATGATTTTGACAAGTCATAACTGCTTGTAGAATTACCCACAAAGAATGATGTATCATAATACTTTGCTGTAATTTCATGAACCGTATCAATAAACTTAAACGTATCCTCTCCCTCTGTCGGCAAGTCAAGATTTACCAACATTCTCGTATATTCTTTTCCCATGAGCTGTTTATCCGCATTATCAAGCTGTAAATACAAATCGTCCAAGTCTTTTGCCATATCTCCGTCAAACTTCACGTATCCGTCTCTCTTCAAGTCGTATACAAACATAAACATATCCATAAGCGGCACACCAAAGCTGTCAAGATTTCCTACAAGCTTACTGTATTCTTCATTTTCTGCCGCATATGCCATATATAATGCCTTTGCCAGCTCAATATCAATATCTGTAAGCTCGGAAAACTGTCTTGGTGTAAGCTTATCGGTAAGCACATAACCGTCCTTGGCTTCAACACTCGACAAACTTGTTATCTTTTTTATTTCTTTGTGCTGTTCAAGGTCCTTTATCAGTTTTTTTTCTTTATCGTAATCGCCCTTCGGAATAATTAAAGCAGCTATATTATTTTTTCCAAACTCCGATTCAATCATTTCAGCCGCAATCTGAGTGTCATTTTTTCTACTTGTTTCAGATGAGGTTGCGTCATATACAAACGGGCACTTTGAAGAAAGCATATACCCTACTGCTATAACTGCCACAAATACAGGAGGCACTATCATGCGTAGCTTATATACGATACTGCCCAAACCCGAAACATTCGGCACAAAATTTTTATGATGCGTTTTATCAATATATTTACCGAACAGCATTAACAGGCAGGGCATAAGCGTAAATACGCACAGCAAACTGAAAAATATAGATTTTATCAGACACAGTCCTAAGTCAAATCCTATTCTGAACTGCATAAACATAAGCGCAAGCAAGCCCGATATAGTCGTGAGCGAGCTTGATGATATTTCTACAATGGATTTTGATAAGGCGTACACTACTGCGTCATGCTGGTCATGGAATTGTCTTTCCTCGCTGTAATGATGTATCATAATAATGGCATAGTCAATAGACAATGCAAGCTGCAATATTGCGGTAACCGAATTTGATATAAACGAAATCTCGCCCAGCATATAATTTGTTCCTTTGTTCAATAAAGCCGCCGCAATAAACGTCAGCAAAAGAACAGGAACCTCCATGTATGTCTGAGATGTAAATAACAACACCGAAACAATTATAATTGCCGCAACAATCAAAACAACATTCATTTCAGCGTCCAATGATGCCGAATCATCCGAATCACTTTCTGATATATACGTGTCATAGCCCGATAAAAGCTCTCTTATTTGACTGTAGCCCTCTTTTGTTTTCTCATCGCCTTCTTCGCTTTTCAAGGTAATATCGAATAATGCACAGCCGTCTTTGTAATGGTCCTCCGTATCGTCAAAATCAACAATATTAACGTCGGGCAGTTCCTTAATTTTATCATTTATCTTTTCGGCTTCGTCATATGTAATATTTATAACCATAACCTTTGATGTGGCATATGTTACAAACTCATCCTCCATAATCGTAAGCCCTTGCCTTGTTTCGGTATCATCGGGCAAATATGCCGTAATATCGTCGCATACCTTTACCCAACCCTGTGCAATAACCGAAAAAATAAGTGCCGCTATATATATAATAAATACTATATTCTTTTTATTTACAATTCCTGCGGAAACCTTAAGCAAAAAGGAATCACCGCTATTATTCTCTTTCACTCAAAACCCTCCTTTAATTATCCTATTAGGATATTTTACTAAAAAGACGCAGCTTTTACAACAGGCAAAAAAAGACCAGTGCATAAAATTTAGGCAAATCAAAGAATATGTCTGAATTTATCGGTCAGCCTTTTCTATTGAGGAAATAGCCTGAGCAATATTGCTGTCAAGTACTATGCTTATTTTATTTATAACATCATCAAAATTTGTTGTCATACCGTCTTCAATCCACTTATTTAACATCCCAAGCAAGGCATAGCTGTAAAATGACGCTATGAAATTCAAATCATCCTTCGGTATATCTTTGCTTTTTGCCTCGATGGAAACAAATTCAAAAACAACGTCGTACACTGCTTTTTCAAGATACTTTTCAAATTGCTGCCGTTTGACGGAATTATGCAGATGTATTACCGCACGCTTGTTTTTCAGTGCAAAATCCGCAGTATATAACAAACCTTCCCGCCACGATAAGTACGGTTTTTTATGTTCCTCGACGATTTTATTAATTTCGTTTTGAAGTATTTCATCTACCAGTGCATAAATATCCTGAAAATTATAATAAAATGTGTTTCTGTTTATACCGCAGTCGTCAACAATATCCTTTACGGTTATTTTATCAAAGGGCATTTCATTAAGCAATTTCATAAATGATTGCATTATTGCCGCTCTTGTAAATTTCGCCATTCTCTTGCTCCTTATACATTCTGTCACATTCTATATTATACCATAAGTTACACGGTATGTCAAACAAATTTAATGATAAAAAGCACTGCTACAACGGCTGTATATTCTAACATAGCCGCCGTCGCAGTGCTTTTTTAATGCACCTGTTCATCAGATACTTCATCTTCGTTTTTTCTTAGTCTTTCTTCCTTTACTTCATTGAAAATTTCCATAAACTCATCGCCTGTAATCGTTTCCTTATCAATAAGAAATTCAGCAATTCTGTCAAGCGCATCACGGTTGTCATTTAATAATTGCTTTGCGATTGCGTATCTTTCTTTAAGAACCCTTACAACCTCGCTGTCAATTTCCGTCTTTGTTTCCTCGGAACAATTTGAAACACTTCTTCCGTCAAGATACTTATTCTGAATGCTTTCCAGTCCCGCCATACCGAATTTATCGGACATTCCGTACTGGGTTATCATTTTTCTTGTCAAATCCGTAGCACGTTCAATATCATTTGACGCACCTGTTGTCTGCGTATCAAATACGATTTCCTCCGCCGCACGTCCTGCAAGAAATACGGTTATCTGGTCAAGTATTTCAGCTTTCGACATCAGATAATGCTCCTCTTCCTCCGGCATCTGCATTGTATATCCCAGCGAACCCATAGTTCTCGGAACAATAGTAATTTTCTGCACAGGCTGCGTATTTTTTTGCAGAGCCGTAGCAAGCGCATGACCTACCTCATGGAACGAAACTATGCGTTTTTCCTTATCCGACAAAATTCTGTCTTTCTTTTCCTTGCCGGCGATAATAACCTCAACAGCTTCCATTAAGTCCTCTTGCAGAACTATCTGTCTGCCGCAGCGGAC
>CAKSGG010000181.1 GCA_934454215.1 uncultured Clostridia bacterium | reverse complement strand
TAATACCGTTTATCGACTGTCTGAAACCCTTGATTTTACTGCGTTTTTCGTTAAATCCTATAAGAACCCTCGCACCAAAGCAAACAAGGAATTTTCAAGTAATTGAAAGTCCCTTGTTTTTTGTTGTTTCCCTATAATACCCTTGTATATTTTTTGATAGTTACAGCGGCATAAGCCATGACTATCAGCTCTGTAACCGGCATAGCAAGCCATATCGAATCCGCCCCAAGCGTTACGGGCAAAATTAAAATCAAAGCTCCGCTTATGACAAGCCCTCTTGCAACCGACACAACAAATGCCGCTTTCGGTTTCATAATCGCCTGAAAATAGTAGGTCGAAAAAATATTAAACGGCAGAATCAAAAATGAAAGTGCATAGGTCCGTATAATCATGGGTGCCATATTTAATATTTTCTCTGTCGGATTCATAAAGATACGTATATACAGATTAGGGCAAATCATACTGAGTACAGTCCAGAATATTCCGAAAAACGCCGCTGTTATCAGAGCAAGCCGAAGTGTTTCTATAATCCGCTTTCCCTTTTTTGCTCCGTAATTTGTGGATATAATGGGCTGTGCCGCCTGACCCACACTGTATGCACAGCACTGTACAAATGTACTGACTTGTATAATAGGACCATAGATTGCCAATGCGTCCGCACCGAGATACTTCATAATTTGTCTGTTAAAAAGCACAGTAAGAATACCCATTGCCACATCTATAAAGAATGTAGAAAAGCCCGTTATCGAAATCTCTCGGAGTTTGACGACCGGATTTTGCGGTTTTATTATGCAAAGTGTATTTTTACAGCTCGCAAAGTGAGTAAGCATAACAATAAAAGAAACTGCCGAGCCTATGGCTGTTGCAAGTCCCGCACCGTATATCCCCATATCACAGGTAAATACAAAAAAGTAATCACCGAAAATATTAAAAATGCCTCCCGATAATACACCAAGTGTCGCAAGCCCCGGATTTTTGTCATTTCTCAAAAACGCCGCAAGCATTTGGTTAAACAAAAACAGCGGGAATACACATTTAATAGGCAGCATATATTCCTGCGCCAAAGCAAGCAGCGATTCATCAGCGCCAAAAAACAAAAGTATAGGTCGTTCAAACCCTAATATGCCTATCCATGCCAAAACCGACAGAACAACCGCCCCTATGACCGCAGCGGTGAAATATTGGTTTTCGTCACCGTTATTTTCATTACTGCCTCGTTTAGCACTGAAAATAACACTTCCTCCGATACCCATTAAAAGACCAAGGCTATATATAATATTCCATACAGGTGCTACAACCGCAAGGGCCGCCGTACCGTCGGGACCGTGATATTGCCCCACCATAGCCATATCTACAATAGAATAAACAGATGTAATCATAGCACTGCCAAAAGCAGCAGACAAATATTTAAAATACATCGTTTTGATTTTACCGTTCAGAAAATCCATTTTATCTCCTCCTTTACACAAAAAAGCCGGACAAGGAACAGACATCTCAGTCTGCGCCTTATCCGGCTATTGTTTCTCTGAACAACTCACCCTCCGAACATTTATGATTATATCAAAAACAAATACAAATGTCAACAGTTTTATAATATTTTATTTTGATTTGTAAAATATTCACAACCGTATATTTTTTCTGTTTCAAAAACAATATATGCTGCTATTGCCGTAACTGCTATCTGTTCTCCGCTTATTTTCCATTTCATTCTCTCCTTTTAGACCTATCTTTTTACACACAAAAACCGATTTCAACATTCGTATTGAAATCGGTTTTGGTTATTTAACTTAATACAGCGGATATTTATCACACAGAGCCTTTACTCTTGTTCTTACCTCATCTTTAGAGCCTTCAAAATCCGTAATTGCAAGCTTGATAAGCTTTGCAATCTCTCTCATATCGTCCTCCTTGAAACCCCTTGATGTTGTTGCAGGTGTTCCTATTCTTACACCGCTTGTAATAAACGGGCTTTTTGTGTCAAACGGAATGGCATTTTTATTTGCGGTAATTCCAACCTCATCAAGCTGTTTTTCCGCTTCCTTGCCCGTAATACCCATATCCGTAAGGTCAAGCAGCATAAGATGATTGTCCGTTCCTCCCGAAACAAGCTTGAAGCCTTCGTCTAACAAACCCTGTGCCAATGCGGCGGCATTCTTTACAATCTGTTTCTGATATTCTTTAAATTCGGGTGACAGCGCCTCCTTAAAGCATACGGCCTTTGCTGCGATCGTGTGCATAAGAGGTCCGCCTTGTATTCCTGGGAATACTGCCTTATTGAATTTTTTTGCAAGTTCTTCATCATTTGTCAGAATCAGACCTCCGCGCGGTCCTCTCAGCGTCTTATGAGTCGTTGTTGTTAAAACATCAGCATATTCCATCGGTGACGGGTGAAGTCCTGCCGCAACCAAGCCTGCAATATGCGCCATATCAACCATCAAATAAGCACCAACCTCTTTTGCAATCTCGGAGAATTTTTCAAAATCTATTATTCTCGGATACGCCGATGCTCCTGCCAGAATAAGCTTAGGTTTATTTTCAACCGCAAGACGTCTGATTTCATCATAATCTATAGTATTTGTTTCCTTTGTTACTCCATACGGTACTATATTAAAATATTTACCCGACATATTAACAGGTGAACCGTGGCTTAAATGTCCGCCATGAGCAAGATTCATTGACAGAACCGTATCACCCGGATTAAGCAGCGCAAAAAATACTGCCATATTTGCCTGCGCTCCCGAGTGGGGCTGAACATTTGCATATCCTGCACCAAACACCTCTTTTGCTCTTTCAATCGCCAAGGTTTCAACCACATCTACATTTTCACAGCCTCCGTAGTATCTTTTTCTGGGATATCCCTCTGCGTATTTGTTTGTAAGCACAGTCCCGTTAGCCTCCATAACGGTTTCTGATACAAAATTTTCAGATGCAATAAGCTCAATCTTGTTTCTCTGACGATTGGTTTCATTCATCACAGCCTCATAAATTTCGGGGTCGTTCTGCTTTAAAAGCGTTAGTTCTTTCATAATTATAATCATTGCTCCTTTCCCAAATCCCGTTTTATATCGGTTTCCGGTTACAATTTATCATGTCGGATTTTATCAAAACGACAGTTTATGTTATAATTATACTATATCTTAAAAAAATAGTCAAGTACTTTTCCAATATAAAATAATCGGCTTATTTATGCGATTTTTGTTATACATATTCAACATAACTTTTATACTTTATTACATATTAAATAAAAGCCTTTCAGTTAAACTTATTTCAGCTTTTCCTTTATATTATGTATCTGTTTTACCGTTTCGGGTGCAAGAGTACCGTTTTCATAGATTCCTATATTCATTGTTACAGCGCCTTTCATCTCAAAGCATTTTTTAAGATATGCCGCCAACTCTTCATCAGAAAACCTCGGCGGGTCTATTTTCCCTTTCTTTTCATGCATCCAGAAGCAGTCAATCCATATCAGTGCGTGCCACTGCTTTTGTGTGCTGTCGTAATCCCACGGATATTTTTCCAAATCATTGCTTTCTCCGGGCAGATATTCTTCCCGTTCAAATACATAGCCCATATGATTCGCACCGTTACACATTGCAGTAATTCTGTTTTCGTTCCCCGCTCTTAAAGCCTCAAACCATTTCTGCTCGTCAAATCTTTCGTTTGTCCAGTCATGCGTTCGGCAAAAATCTTTTTCTGATGAATTATAGCATCCGTCAAGCCACCAGCCGTCAAGCAAATCTCCGAATTTCAGCGCATAGTATCTTACAGCCTCTGTCCAGCGTTCCATAAATACCTTTTTGTCCGCCGACAAATCCCAGCCGAAAGCGGCTCTCAAAAGAGCTGTGTTTGCGTCAGCCTCCGTAGGTATATATGCTATAAATTTCAATCCTCTGCGCTTTGCCTCGACAGCAATTTCAAAAACCAAATCCCTTTTTGAGCATATATTCGGCATATATTTTTCTATGACTGCATTGTATGACCAGTAAAATCCGCTGTTTTGTCCAAACGGAAATATTATCCAGTCTGCACCCATGTTTTTTACTTCGTCAACAAATTTTACAACATCAAAATCATCTGCCATTTCGTTGCAGGTCATACACTTGCCGCAATCCTTATCGGAATAAATACCCGGCAGATAATGTACCATAATTCCGTATTTTCCACTCATCCATTCTGCTTTTCTCATTGTATAATCCTTGCTCCTTTCCCAAATCCCGTTTTATATCGGTTTCCGGTTACAATTTATCATGTCGGATTTTATCAAAACGACAGTTTATGTTATAATTATACTATATCTTAAAAAAATAGTCAAGTACTTTTCCAATATAAAATAATCGGCTTATTTATGCGATTTTTGTTATACATATTCAACATAACTTTTATACTTTATTACATATTAAATAAAAGCCTTTCAGTTAAACTTATTTCAGCTTTTCCTTTATATTATGTATCTGTTTTACCGTTTCGGGTGCAAGAGTACCGTTTTCATAGATTCCTATATTCATTGTTACAGCGCCTTTCATCTCAAAGCATTTTTTAAGATATGCCGCCAACTCTTCATCAGAAAACCTCGGCGGGTCTATTTTCCCTTTCTTTTCATGCATCCAGAAGCAGTCAATCCATATCAGTGCGTGCCACTGCTTTTGTGTGCTGTCGTAATCCCACGGATATTTTTCCAAATCATTGCTTTCTCCGGGCAGATATTCTTCCCGTTCAAATACATAGCCCATATGATTCGCACCGTTACACATTGCAGTAATTCTGTTTTCGTTCCCCGCTCTTAAAGCCTCAAACCATTTCTGCTCGTCAAATCTTTCGTTTGTCCAGTCATGCGTTCGGCAAAAATCTTTTTCTGATGAATTATAGCATCCGTCAAGCCACCAGCCGTCAAGCAAATCTCCGAATTTCAGCGCATAGTATCTTACAGCCTCTGTCCAGCGTTCCATAAATACCTTTTTGTCCGCCGACAAATCCCAGCCGAAAGCGGCTCTCAAAAGAGCTGTGTTTGCGTCAGCCTCCGTAGGTATATATGCTATAAATTTCAATCCTCTGCGCTTTGCCTCGACAGCAATTTCAAAAACCAAATCCCTTTTTGAGCATATATTCGGCATATATTTTTCTATGACTGCATTGTATGACCAGTAAAATCCGCTGTTTTGCCCGAACGGAAATATTATCCAGTCTGCACCCATATTTTTCACTTCGTCAACAAATTTTACAACATCGAAATTATCCGCCATTTCGTTGCAGGTCATACACTTGCCACATTCTTTATCGGAATAAATGCTCGGCAGATAATGTACCATAATTCCGTATTTTCCGCTCATCCATTCTGCTTTTCTCAATTATAATCATTCCTTTCGGTGCCGTAAGACACAAAATTTAAGTCTGAAAGAAAATCGCTCAGAGTGCTGCTTTGCAGCGAGCGGTGCTGTATTATTATACCGCCCCGAGCAAAAAGTAGTGCTATGGGTGATTTTATTCAGACTTTAACCTCTTCTTTAAATCTCTTTCTCTTAATAACTTATACCGCCGTAAAATACGGCGGTATATCATTTTATTTATTCGCTTTCCATTCGTCATACTGCTTCTGCATTTCATCAATAATCTTATCCGAACCGGCAGATTTTAATTTTTCAAGGAATTTCGGCAGATATTCGTCAGGGTCAACAGCACCTACCATAAGCGACGGAGCATATTCCTGATATACATTCTCAACCGCTGCAACCTCGTTCATTACGCTGTCGGGATTGAACACAAATCCAAGCGTAGGATAAACTGTTGCGGTTTCGTTAAATTCCTTAAATAAATCCCACATATTTTCAGGCTCAACACCCGCTCTTGTCCTTAATATAAATCTGTTGCCCTGCGGAAAAATCATCGGTTCATATCCTGTATCCGACTGTTTTGTAACACCGTCAGGCAAATCCCACTGATTATCGCCGACCGCCTTATAATGTACACCCTCAATTCCGTATGCAACAAGGTTTCTCAAATACTTGTCCGTATTGAGCAGGTTAATAAATTCCATAGTCTTTTCGGGGTTCTTTGAATTTGAAGATATAGC
>CAKSGG010000180.1 GCA_934454215.1 uncultured Clostridia bacterium | reverse complement strand
ATCTCTTTCACCGCGTTCAATTTTAGATATTGCGGTTTTACTCTTATAACCAACAGCTTCGGCTAATTCATCCTGTGTCATATTTTTCGCCAATCTTAATTCTTTAATCCGCTCATATATTGTCATGTACAACACCTCTTCCGTATCATTATTCTACCATATTTTTGCATAAGTGTCAACCCAAAATGTAAACATTTTTTGTTTTTTTAGAAAAAAGGGTTGACAAAGTGGGGACTATGTGTTATACTTAAGTTGTGGTTGACAAATTGGGGATTAGAGGAGGTGGTTACAATGACTAATACAAGGAAATTAAAGGGACGGATGGTCGAATATAATTTTAATCTTACGCGTTTTTCCCATGCAATGGGAATGACAAGACCAACCCTTAATAATAAGTTATACAATCGAGTTGATTTCCTATCGAGCGAGATAAAAAAAGCTTGCGAGCTACTGGAAATAGGCGATGACGAAATTGCAGAATATTTTTTTAATTAACAGTACCCAAAATGGGGATATCGCTATAAGAAATGCCAAAATCACGGATAGGAAGGAGATGAAAACAATGAAAAGAAAAAATAACGGGACCGTATTGCGAGTACAGTCCCAAGCAGAGCCGTTCCAAATTTCGGAAGAGTATTACATAAGGCTTCCGTATACTATGGAATATGTAAAAATTAAAAAGCCGATGCGACAAAAAAATTCCAGACGCTTTCAAAAACTTCGAGAACTTCTCGGTCGTATTTAGCCTTAACGCAAATATAACCATAAAGAGCATTATAGTCATTTGAAGCCGGAAAATCTTTAGAGCGCGCTACATCTTTTGCCAAATCGCCAATCGGCAAATCGACATTTTCAAAGTTTTTTATCCAATCTTTGAAAAGATAGCTATTATCCATTGTTTTTCACCTCGCTTTCAATATGATTATACTACAAAAACCATTATTATGCAATAGAAAGGAAGAAATAAAAATGCCGAGAGAAAAAGAATTATTCAGGGACAACCTTGCGAGGATTGACGCAGCGTTTCCCGAAAAAGAGATACTTTTTATTACAGATTTGAAAAAGTATTTCGGAGTAAAAGACCCGAGGACGGTAAGGAGACTGCTCAAAATGCCCAAAAATGAAAAATCACTTACAAAGTGCCAGCTTGCGAGCAGGCTGTCGTAGGAGGCATAAGAATGGCAGTGATACAAATATACCACGATAATTTTCAGAATTATAAGCAGTACAATATTAAAAAAGCACAGCTTGTCATAGCCGACATTCCTTATAATATAGGAGAAAACGCCTACGGAAGCAATCCGCAATGGTACGAGGGCGGAGATAATAAAAACGGGGAAAGCAAATTCGCCAAAAGCAATTTTTTCAACGGCGACGGTCAATTCAGGATTGAAGAGTATATGCACTTTTGCAATAAAATGCTTATTAAAGAACCGAAGGAAAAGAATAAAGCCCCAGCCATGATTGTGTTCTGCGCATTTGAGCAAATGCAAACCGTAATCGAATATGGGAAAAGATACGGATTTAAGAATTCATATCCCCTATTTTTTGTCAAGAGGTATTCATCTCAAGTGCTTAAAGCAAATATGAAGATAGTCGGTGCAACGGAATACGCCGTAGTTCTCTATCGTGACAAACTACCGAAATTCAATAACGGCAGACAAACAGACGATGAAGGCAGAACAGTAAGAGGGTCGGGAAGAATGATTTTCAATTGGTTTGAATGGGAACGAGATAATCGTAATAAGTATCCAAAAATCCACCCCACTCAAAAGCCTGTCGGAGTGTTAAAAAAACTCATTGAAATATTCACAGATGAGGGCGACACCGTAATAGACCCGGTGTGCGGAAGCGGTTCAACACTTCGGGCTTGCGCCGAACTCGGCCGTAATTGTTACGGGTTTGAAGTAAATAGAGATTTCTATACCAAAGCTAAAGAAATAATGCTCGACGGATATTTAGGAAACGAGGTATCACATGAAGAACAACAAATGTTTTGCATATGACGAAAAGCATGACCGCTGTAAGGCTCTGACCGTGCTCGAATGTAAGAACTGCAAATTCTTTAAGACAAAGACGCAGTTTGAAAAAGAGTATGAGCGAGGGCGCAAGCGGCTTGAAGAACTTCAAAAACAAAAAGAAATGTAAAGGAGTACATAAAAATGTGTAAAGTAATCGATGAGTACAAAACAGCGTATGCGGATTTTCAAAGCAAAACGCAGGCACAGAATGTAATTATTGAGAGTCTGGAGCTTCAGAACAGCCGTTTGAAGAATCAGCTTGAAAACAAAAAAACGCTGCTTAAGCTGTATGAAAAAGATGTTGAGGAAGCACGGAGAAGGCTCGAACGGGAGAAAGAAAAATACCATGAATGGAAGATTGATTACCGCTTGAAATGGAAATGGGGCATATGCGCAGTGGGTATGATTATTCTGTTTCTGGAGATTAAACAGCTGATGATGTTCATGGGATAAAAAAAGAAGCCCTAAAAAAGGGCACAATCACTATTAATATTTTAACACCAAAATTGAATTTTGTCAAGTAAAAGGAGAAAAAATATGGCTACACTTTATGAAATAAATCAATCAATACTGGATTGTATCGACATGGAAACGGGTGAAATTATAGATTTTGAAAAGCTTTCGGAGCTTCAACTCGAGCGTTCGGAAAAAATTGAAAAGGTGGCGCTGTGGTACAAAAACCTGATGTCTGACGCCGAAAGTTACAAAAGAGAAAAAGACACCTTTGCGGAACGAGAAAAATCTGCCAAAAACAAAGCTGAAAGCCTTAAGAAATGGCTTGCCTATGTACTTGACGGCGAAAAAATGACAACCGACTGTGTTGCTATCAGCTTCAGGCGTTCAGAAGCGGTTGAAATTGAAGATGAGGACGCATTTATTACTTATGCGCAAAAAAACGGCAGGGATGATTTGCTTACATACAAAGCCCCATCGCTCAACAAAATCGAAATCAAAAAAGCGCTCAAAGCCGGAGAAATTATATCCGGTGCCAAACTCAAAGAAAAACAAAATATTAGCATAAAGTGAGGTGTGATTTATGGGGATTCCAGTACTTATTTTAGGTTCTTCCGGAAGCGGAAAAAGTACAAGCCTAAGAAATTTTAACGAAAACGAAATCGGTATTTTTAATGTTGCAGGAAAACCGCTGCCATTTAGAAAAAAACTACCGAAGTTCGACAACGCAACATATAACGTGATTTTACAAGGGCTTTTAAAGCCGAATTTAAAAACTTACGTAATCGACGATAGTCAGTATCTGATGGCTTTCGAAAGTTTCGACCACGCGAACGAAACGGGATACGGAAAATTTACCACAATGGCGCTTAACTTTAAAAATTTAATTTCCTATGTCGCTGAAAGGACACCGCCTGATGTTATTGTATATTTTCTGCATCATGTGGAAGTGGACGAAAATGGGCGGTTGAAAGCTAAAACGCTTGGCAAAATGCTAGACAACCAATTAACGGTAGAAGGTTTATTTACAATAGTTTTACTTTGCCAAGTCGAAGGCTCGGAGCACTTTTTTATAACCAATTCAGACGGCACAAATCCGGCTAAATCGCCGATGGAAATGTTTGAGCCAAGAATTGACAACGACCTAAAAATGGTAGATAAAACCATTAGGGAATATTATGAAATTAATAAAAAAACGGAGGAAACAAAATAATGAAACAATTAAACGGATTTGAGAAAGCGAAAGTTATGACAGGGGTATCAACAGCACTTCCGAAAGGCGGATACATAGTTAAAATTATGGACTGCACAGAAGTTGACGGCGAGAAAAACGGCAGAAAATACAGTTATTTAAGTTTCTATTTTGATGTTGCCGAAGGCGAATATAAAAATCATTTTAAGGCAATATATGATGCCGCTCCGGCAGAAACACGCAAATGGAAAGGCATATACAATTATTTCTTGCCGGAAGAAGGTTCACAGTATTACGAAGATAATCTGAACCGTTTCAAAACAACAATTGCAAATTTTGAAGAAAGCAACAACGGTTTTCACTGGGATTGGGACGAGAAAAAATTAAAAGGTAAAACAATAGGTATTATATATCGCGAAAAAGAATTTATAACTGATGACGGCGAAATAAAAATAACAACAGAGGCTTGCGGATTTAGAAGTGTTGAAAGCATAAGAGCAGGCAAATACAAAGTTCCGGACCTTAAAAGGCTGAACAATTCCGCACCTACATCCATACCATCAGATGAGACTTTTATGCCGGTTCCTGAAGCAAAACTTCCGTGGGAGTAAAATATGAACCCGGCGGAAATGGAAAGGACATTGAAAACAATTAATTTGCTTGTGGACACAAGGGAACAGCCGACCGAAAGATACAAAAACAGAATGAAAGCGGTCGGCTTTCCTTACCGCCGTGAAAAACTGGATTTCGGCGATTATTCGGCGGAATACACAATTGGCAGCAATGTTGTAAGTCTCAAAAATTCAATCGTGATTGAGCGAAAAATGAGCCTTGATGAAATTTGCGGGAATTTTACAAAAGGCCGCACAAGGTTTGAACATGAATTTGAAAGGGCAATTCAAAACGGTGCAAAAGTTCACCTGATAATCGAAAACGGCTCTTACGAAAAAGTTATAGCCGGAGATTACAGGAGCAAACTAAACGCAAACAGCTTATATTCCTCTTTAATTGCCTTCTGCGACAGATACAACATAACAATCCACTTTTGTGATGAAGATACAACCCCAAGCCTTATTCACAAACTGATTTATCATCATGTCCGAAACGAATTGCAAAAAGAGGAAAATAACAATGATTGATGCAGTCGATATTATAAAAAACAAACTTGATATGCCTACAATTTTAAGACGGTACGGTTTCGGATATTCAAGGCGCATGAGATGCCCGCTTCACAGTGGGCAAGATCTCAATTTTGAGGTTAAAGAAAGTTCATGGCGATGTTACAGCCATTGTGGAAGCGGAGATGTTATAAGTTTTGTTCAGAAATTATTTAATTTATCTTTTCCGGAAACGCTCAGAAAAATAGATTCTGATTTCGCTTTGGGAATATACGAAAAACCAACCTTAAGACAATATCGTCATTTGCAGAGTTTAGATCGTGAACTTAAGAGAAAAAAGACAGAAAAACAAGCAAAAACCGATTTGTTAAATGCTGCGTGGGATTTGCTTTGCGAGCGGAAAAAGCTTTATGAAAACGTAATTGAGTTTTGGGCACCGCAAACGCTAAGTGAAGAACCTGTTCCGCTTTATGTCGAAGCGTTACAAAACCTTGGATATGTTAATTATTTACTTGATTATTTTTGGGAAAGTGAGGTGGTAAAATGTGCAAAATGAAATAATGAGTATAAAGACCTTACCGGAATTGCTGTCAAGCAAAATTCTTTACGACATGCAAGAAGAGCCGGAAGAGGTTCGCGAAATGCTGAGGGCGACCTTTATCTTAAAAATGGAAGAGCTTAACGCCTCGGAAAGCATAAAAAAACAAGTATTAAAAATTTTTAAGGCGTGTGACGAAGCTTCTAAAAAGCTTGAGGCAGAATACAGTAAATCACGTCAAGTCGAAAATGCTGCGGTTTCCAACGAAGATTATAACGGCATTAAACTTGAATTTAATGGTAAAAAACAGCCAAAAGCAACAACTGATAATTTTTTGAAGATTTTGCGAAACGACCCAATGTTTTCGGGTATTAAATTTAACTTGCTTTCAAACAGCCCTGAAATTATAAAAAACAACAAAATTGAGCGGTGGAGCGACAAAAATGACAGCAAGACAAGGCTTTACATTGAGGAGAAGTACAAAATCCACAGCAAAGACAAGCTCGATGACGCTTTAAGAGTTCTGTTTTCGGAACGGGAATATCATCCGATACGAAACATTATTAACAGCGTTGTTTGGGACGGCAAAAGCAGAATTAACGACCTTCTTATTAAATGGTTAAAATGCGAGGACACGCCTTACACGCGAGAGGTTTCTCGACTTATTTTTGCCGGAGGAATTAACAGGCTTTACAATCCGGGGTGCAAATTCGATGATGTCCCGGTGCTTATTGGAACAAAACAGGGTGAAGGAAAAAGCTCCTTCG
>CAKSGG010000179.1 GCA_934454215.1 uncultured Clostridia bacterium | reverse complement strand
AGGCAAAGTCATTGCCAGCAACACTTTGTTGTTTTTTACGTCTTTTAAAAATCGTTTCATTATCTTACTCCTCCATACCGCCCTTTACAGGCAATTTTATTATTATCTTCGTTCCGCCCAGATTATTTTCGCAAACACTCAAGCCGTAGCCGTTACCGTACCGCAGTTTTATTCTCTGCGATACATTTCTTAAACCTATGCTTTCGGCATCAGCGTCAGAATTAATATATTGATTGACCGCCTCAGCATCACAGCCTGTTCCGTTATCACTGAAAATTATTTTTATATCACCGCCGTCAACCTCTGCGCCTATATAAATTTTCAGTTTCTCCATATCCTCCGACATACCGTGTAAAACTGAATTTTCAAGCAGCGGCTGAAGTGTACATTTTGGAATATTTATTTTATCAAACAATTCTTTTCCGTCAAATTCTATATTAATTTCTTTTCCCAGCCGTAACTTTTGAAGTTCTGCATAACGTGAAATATGCTCAATTTCCTCGCTCAGCTTTGCCATAAAATCCTTTCCTCCTACGGAATATCTGTAAATTTCGGACAGCATTTTATTCATTTTACATATCTCGTTATTTCCGTTCATAAGCGCCGACCATGAAATGCAATCAAGCGTATTATATAGAAAATGAGGATTTATTCTGTTTTGATAAAGCCTTATTTCAAGCTCCTTTTTTTCCTCAGCATCGCTTTCCGCCTTTAGCATAAGCTCCGAAAGCTTTGTGAGCATATCATTAAACGAATTGTAAATTTCACCCAACTCATCATTTGAGGCATAATTAAGCCTTAAAGTATTCATATTATCTTTTCTTATCTTCCGCATTTGATTTGCCAAAACATTTATCGGCTTTGTTATAATCTTTGACAGCCATAGCGAAAGTATAATTCCCAAAATGAATATTACAACAATATTCAGTAATATTACACTTCCGCTGTCGGCATATCCCATTTTTACACTGCCTTTTTCCGTCAGTGTAATAAACTCAATACCGGCATATGCCTCCGCACGGCTTTTTATATATTTTTTGCTGTTGCCGTTAATATACATTTCATCATCACCGCCGGTTTTCAGTATGATTCTGCTGTTATACTTTATCGCCGCCGATGTGTCCCATATACTGTTTGTCAGCTTCTTTAAAAACGAATCCAAGTCAAACGCAATGAGTGACACTCCCAAATATTCATCATGGTTTCCCAATCTTGTCTCGTCCTTTATAAGCTGAGAAACGCACATAATTCCGTTTTTTTCAAATACATGAATTGTTCCGTTTTTTCTTTTTGTCTCAGCAAACCATTCCTCGTTCTCCACTCCCTCGCTTGTATATATGCTTATATTTGTTGTGCTCTGCAATATAAAGGTATCGCCTTTAAGAAAGAGAGTATTTTTTGATAATTTGCTGTTTACAAAAAATGTTTTTGCGTGCTTTTTTAATCTGCCGTCAAGATTAATCGAGTACAAATCCGAATACTTTTTATTTATTTTATTTTCATTAAGATTTCTTAAATACGGGTCACTGCTGCTAAAATGAACATAATCCGATAAATCTTTATCAAGCATTGCATAAGCACCGCATGAATTTATAGCCGAGATAATATCGTTTAACTTATCGGCCGCCACTTTTACGCTGCTTTGCTGTTCCTGCGACGCTCTTGACAATTCAAGCTTATTAAGCGACATATACAGTACAAAATCCGAAAATATAACGATTGTAAACGTCATACATATAAATATAATAAGAACCTTTGTTCTTAAACTGTGTTTCATGTCAATCCTCCGTTTTACATATTTCTATTTTTTCCATATATGTATCAGCGCCCGTTCCGTCCCAAACCATAACCTTAATCACAATTACATCGGGTACTGTCGCCGAGCCTGCCATAAGCTGCTTTTTCTCTCCAATGTCTAGAACAGTATTCTGTTTAATAACTCCTTTCAGCAGTTTATCTTCGGAATACATAGCATAAATCAGAGTTATATCCTTTTCGCTGTCCGAATTATTTTTAACATCAACACTTACTCCGTTTATATCTTCATTTAAAGTGAAATCCATAACAGATACATCGGCTTTTTCCTGTGTTGTATTTCTTATGTCTACAACACATTTCCCGCCGTTCATTTTTATTCTCAAAAAACTCATACTGCTGTTTTCATCATCTGTAAGCCTTGTAACATAATACTTTGCGTCCTTATCCCATGTAAATTCAACACTGTTATCATTGTATGTATATCTTAATCTGCCGTTTTCATGTGTTATTTCCGCACTTCCGTCACTACAGCTTAACGGAATGTTAAGCCATATTTCCTTTAAATTTGCATCTGTTTCGGCAGTCATTCGTATACCCTCGGAATTTAGCGTATATGTCCATGACGCATTTATTCCGTCAGGAGTCGTTCCGCTGATTTTAAACTTTCTGTTTTTTATAAGCCATTCAAAATCCGCAGTTTCCTTACCCGTCATAAACAGCGAACCGTCGGCTTTTTTTCCGAATATACAGCTTGACATTATTTGGTCATAGCTTGTAATATCTTCATATCCGCTCGGCTTTCTTGAAGATAAAACTCCGCCTATATTATCGGCATATAAAAGGCTCATACCGCCTCCCATAAATGACATTTGAGGAACATAGCATTCCGCAAGCGCATAAAATACATTCATATACAAGCCCTTATGTTTAACTGCTATTGTTCCGTCCTTTTCCCATATCCCGTTTTCATATTCGGCAGGGTACAGCTCTGATTTTGTTTGTCCGTTTTTATATGCGTTATACTCATTCAAACCGCCTCTTGTCATGATTTTTGTCCAGTAATATGTATTTGCATATTTTGCAAGCGCTTCGTTTACAGTACTTTCGCTGCACAGCTTATCCGCCGTTTCAAATTCCCTTGCCGCAAGCGGAAATTCATCAAATATCAATGTGTATGTATTATGTGTATCACAGCCCATACTTCCCAATCTTCTTGATGTTGCGGCATTTGTGCCGTAAATTTTTGCTCCTTTGCCGGGCAATTTAAACATACTTATAAATTCAAGGTTTTCCTGTATGATTTTTTGCATAGGCTCTAAATATTTACTGTCAGGCTCTATTCTTTTTACAGTCTTATAAACCTCATAATACAGCTCTCTGCTTAAATTATGATAATCTCCGTCACAGCCCTGTTCAATAAAATATCCGCCCTTGCTGAAGCCTTTCCCGTTAGCGGTATATTCCGACATTGCTTCAAGGTGGCGTTCAAATATGCCTTTCACAATCGTATCGTTCGTTGTGTATCTGCTCGCCATAACACCGTTTACCGTAAAAAACCATTGATTGGTCGGACCTCTGCCCCACATTGTCCCTTGCTTATACGCAAGACGCCGCATTGCCATATCCAAAATCTCAACCGTTTCATCATCAAGTAAATTCCGTATTCTCATATATGCACTCGCTATCCAGCAATAATAAAAATTACCGTGAGTTATTGCTCCGTTTGATGAAATCTTATTATCTTTTATCATAAAATCCTCTGATAACGAAACAACATTTACAAGTATCGCAAGCGCCGTTCTGTCCGCCAATGTTTTATTACCGTAAAACGGATTTAACTGTCCCTCCAAATCCACAACTGACGCAAACACAAAGCTGTCCGAATATCCAAGCACCGTAAAGCCGCCATTTTCAAAGCTTGTATCGCTTTCCTTGACAAACGAACCGCAGAAAGGACTGTTTATATCAAGATTTTGCTGTTCTGCCATATACGTAACATTCATCTTTCTGCTTGTTGCAAGATATGCTTCAAGTCTTGGATTTCTCAATGGCTGTTCGTCAGCCGTAAGCTTTGAAAAATCAAATTTCGGAGCGGTATAATTAAGCGTTAAATCCTTTTCATTGATAATTCTTAAAATCTCACTTCTTGCCCGTGCCTGAAGTCCACCTTGAACAAGAACTCCGCCGTTTTCCTGCCAGCCACCCTTTAATGCCAAAGCCATTTCCTTTGTCGGACACATCAGAGACGGTGCAATATCAACCAATATACCGTATTTTCCGTTTTTCGCAAACTCTATTTTATAAACACATTCTTCGTTAATATCATCTATCTGTTTCTGTGACTTTATCAATCCGCAATCCGTCGATTCCGTTACTCCTGTAAGCTCTCCGCTTTCATTGTAAATTTTTGCGGGATATGCCGAATCTGTTGTACCGACATAAAGGCTGTCAACCTTTTCAGGAATATATACATATGCCGTTTTGGAAATATTATTTTCACTTCCTATCATGTATTCCCCTCTGACACCCCAGTTTACAGCACCGTTAATTCCTATTTCAAGTACATCTCCGCTCCTTGACGATATGAATTTTATCTGCCATATTCCGTTCATTGAATACGGCACTTCAAGAACCGTTGTTGCTGTTCCTGTCGGCTGATTTGAGAAATCGTATGCACAGGCAATATTTCCGTCGGGGTCTGTAATTTCCGCTATTGCCGTATCTTTAAACGGCGAACTGTAATTATTTGCCGCATCGGTCTTTCTTGAAAAATATACGCTTTGCGGATTTCCGTTTTCAAATTCCGCAAGCATTGCAAATCCTCCCGCTCCTTCTCGGGTTTCAACGCTTGATTTTTGCAATATCTCAAATTGACTCTCTATTGATTTTGTTCTGAATAAATATGTTTCCCCCTGAACCGAACGCCCGAATATATCACTTATATCGGGCATACTCACGGTGTATTCCTTGTCCGCAAACAATACCTCCTTCGGTTTTATAACAAGCCTTGAATACCCGTTTTCCGTTTCCTCAACGGTCACGGTTTTATCTATATTTAACGAGCCTTGTTTCAGCTCCGTATTCTCCGAATCTATATTTATCTTTGAATTAAATTCAAAAATTATGCTGTCATCTATACCTATCTCATTTTCAATATTTGTATAGGTTATTTCAAAATTTTTCTGAGCCGTTATATCAACGTTCTTATACTCTGCTCCCGTTTTATCGTCTGTAAAAATACATTGACCTTCACCGCCGGTAAAACCGATACTCAGTCTTTTGCTTTCAAGCGGCGGCAGCTTTGCGGTCACGTACCTGTCAGCACTGACCGCCATTCTTACCGTCACTGTCTCGTCGGACGCATTGTACAGAAGTGATTCATATGAATTAAGCCCGTCAAAAACCATCTTTTCAGGCTTGCTTATAATAATATTATTTTTTTCGGCAAGCACCGTAAAATTCAGGCTTATAACAAACATACACATTGCCAAAACACTTGATATTAATTTTTTCATATTTACCACTTCTTTCATTATATCGGCAATTTCAGCCGTAAATTATTTAAGCTCTGCCGTTGCTCCAAGTTTTATATCTGCTTTGTCAAGGCTTTCGCACGCAAACGCCTTTATACTCATACCGTCCGTATTTTCGGGAACGGGGAATGAAACCGTCATTTCTTCCGCTGCGTCCGCTTTGAAATCCGCATACTGCGCTCCATATGACACAATTTTGTTTTCGCTGTCATATAAAGCAACAACAAATAATGCACTTACATTTTTTTCGGATACTGCGATTACATCACATTTTGCATATTTCCCTGCAAGCTCGCTTATTGAACCCACCGTTTTTGTTCCGTCGCTTACCGTCATTTGCGGCGTTACGTTTGGCAACGGCATAGTAGTGTAATTCAATGCCGTATAAGCGAATGTTTCACCCAAATCCGACTTTAATGTATCGGGGATTTCCACAGTATATGTTGTTCCGTACTGCATACTCGGAATCGTTACGGCTATATCCGTTTCATATGTCACCGCACTTCGTGTTATATCAATATCTGCATTCGCAATAACGTTTTCACCATTTTTGACAACAATTCCGTCCGCTGTAGTTTCATCAATCCAGCAATTTAATTTTACATTCAGTTTATCCTTTAAGCTTACATTTTCGGGATTTACCGCCGCTGCCAACGGTGCGCTCTCGGGTTCGTAATATGCTTTAACATTGTCAATATCAACACTTCCGCCTCTCCATGTATCAAGACGTATACCCGATACTTTTGTTTTTCCCTTTATGTCAAAAGCCGCAATATTTTCAGGCACATTATATACCGTTGAATCTTCACTGTCGGACAT
>CAKSGG010000178.1 GCA_934454215.1 uncultured Clostridia bacterium | reverse complement strand
CCGCCAAAAAGGTAACGTCGCCGTCAAGGCTTTCCATAATTCCGCTGTTTTTAAGCGCCTCCGCACACGCAAGCATATTTGCAAGCTGAATATTGTGACCGCAGGCATGAGCCGCCCCCGTAATAGGGTCGGCGTTTGGGTGTTCGGGACTTATAACAGCGTCAAGCTCGCCCATTATGCATATGTTTGCGAGGTGCTTTCTGCCGGTCAGCTTGGCTTTTACGCCTGTTAGAGCAATATTTTTTTGTGTATTCGGAATCAAATTTTTAAGCTTTTGATATACAAATTCGGAGGTTTTAAACTCTTTATACCCGAGCTCGGGCATATTCATAAGCGTTTCGCCCGTTTTATATATGTCATTGCTTATGCTGTCAATATATTTTTCAGCTGATTTTTTAAGATTTTCTTTGCTTTTCAAGCCGTTCACCACCATATAACTAACTGATTAGTTATATAATATCACATAAATTAATTTTTGTCAATACATTTAATGTATTTGACAATTATAAAAATTTGTGATAGAATACTGTTTATATTCAGTCGGAGGGAAAAGTAATGAAAGAAATAATAAAAAAATGGTATAATATTCTAAATTTTCCGAAAGAGTATGACGATGCTTTTTTTAAGCTTTTATCCGAATCGGAACTGATTCCGTGTACGATAGACGACTATAAAAGCACGAATGATTATAAAAAGGATTTATTGATGAGCCTTTATTTTTGTGAGGCAACGGCGCAAACGGCAAAGGAGCGGGGACTGCCTTATGATGTTCTTATCGATACTATGTCCGATATACGAAAAAGGGTTATAGCACATTACCGTGAGCATAATGATATAGGAATGTTCGGATATGAATGGACAACACATACTCACAGACTGCGTCTTTATAAGCTCGGCAGATTGGAATTTATGCCGGCAGATGATAAAATGGAGATACATATTCCGGCTGATGAGCCGTTTAATCGGGAAATTTGCATTGACTCGCTTAAAAGGTCTGTTGATTTTTTTGAAAGATATTATCCCGATTTTAAATATGAAACATATTCTGTGGATTCGTGGCTGTTGGACGATACGCTTGCAAAGTTTTTAAACAGTAATTCAAATATACTGCGTTTTGCACAGCTTTTTGACAAATCAAAAAGAACCGAATCTGACGATGCGCTGCATTTTGTTTTTAGCTGTAATGCAACGAGAGAAAATCTTTCAAAATATGAAATAAAAAATAACTTTATGCAAAAATTGTATGATTATGTTATGAGCGGAGGAAAGCTTTACCGTGTTTACGGTGAGATAAAAAAATCCGATATAGTCAGCGGAAAGCTTGAATTGCGCTGAATAAAAGGGACTTAACATGAAAAGACCGGAGGGGAAAGTAATGAAAAAAGGCAGATTTATTCATGAAAAAAGCTATCGGCGCGGTCTTATATATTCATATTGTGCGGTAATTTTGGTTTTATTCTTAATATATTTTACAACATATTCTGTCATGCTCAGTGCGGTCGAAAGAGAACAGGCAAGCAGCAGCACACGGCTTCTTGAAAATTCGCGCGATAATGTTGATAATGAGATTTCAATGATAACACAGCTTGCAAATTTTATTGCTTCAAACGATAATATGCTTAAAAGCCTTTCGGAGGAAAATCCGAAAGATTTTATGTACGAGGATTATGAGGATATGGTATTTTTGAAAAATATCAAGATAACGTCCGATGTAATAGATGAAATTTATATCTATAACAAAAAGCGCAGTAAAATTATTTCTTCTATGACAACGGCGGCTCTGCACGATTTCTTTGACGCAAAACATTCGGTTTCGGGGTACAGCTTTGAACAATGGAAAGACTTTCTTGACAAAACGGATACAAGACAGCTTGCGCAGATTCCCCGCAGTAATAATTCCGCAGGCGTGGGAGATGACGCAAATTACATAGCATACGTTCAGCCGCTGCCGATTTCCGCCGAAAAGGATAAAGATATAAAGCTTGTGATACTTATAAACACAGCCCGCCTTACGGAGCGTACGGGACAGATAGGCTACAACGCCGGAGGTCAGTTTGCGATTCTTGATAAGGAGGACAAGGCTCTTGTTTCGGTCGGAAATCTTATAAACAAGGACGAAGCATATTCGCTTAATGACGGAATAATAAAAATAGACGGCGAGAAGTATTCGGTAAAAACAATCAGGTCGAATATTGTATCATGGAAATATGTTACGGTAACGCCGTGTAAATCATATATGGACAAGGTACATATTGTAAAGGCTGTGGCAATCGTATGTATGCTGCTTTATCTGATTGCGGGCTGTATTATGGTTTATGTATTTTCACGCAGAAATTACCGTCCGCTGGAGGAAATAATAAAAACGCTTAATGTGAAAGCAAACTCAAATGAATTTGGAGTTATAAAACAGAACATACAGAATATGCAGAAGGAATACAACGAGCTGCTTCTTGACAGCAGCAAGGGTTTCAGGCAACGCTGTGAAAGATATTATAAAAGTATTCTTGAGGGTAGGGACAGCGCCGAGGTTCTGTTTGACCCCGAAAATATGAAAAAGTATAAATTCGAGCCTATAAGTGATACTTTTGCGGTTATGCTTGTGAGAATAGAAAACATGGAAGAGCTTACCGAAATGATGGATATGCGTCTTGACATGGCGCAGTTTGCCCTTTCAAATGTCGTGACGGAGCTTTTTGAGAGCAAGGGAGTAAAATGCTTTACCACAACAGCCGAGGGCGGTGCACTCGCAGCAATAATAAATTTCCCCGAAGGCTCGGACGATAACCGTTCGGTTATAAATAGCGTAAGAGATGATTTTGCGGAATTTTTTAAGCGTAATTATGATATGACCTTGTATGTCGGAATCAGCGCAGAGGCGGAATCGGTATATGAAATAGAAAACTGCTATTATGAGGCTGTTCAGGCGATGAAGTACAGAATTGTTGTCGGGAGCGATGCGGCTGTGTTTTATGCGGATATAGTGGATAAGCGTATGGATTACGTTTATACACCCGAAAATGAACGTGAAATTATGGCGGCAATCAGCGGAGGAGATTTTGAACGTACGAAAAAGGTTATAGACTATCTGTTTGAAACTAATGTTTTCAGCAGAAATTATTCCGCAAGGGCGGTACAGTCGTTTATATTTGAGCTTGAACGTACACTGATAAAGGTCATTCCGCCGTCGCTTATTATTAATGTGACGGAGCTTGACAGAACAGCGGAGGAGATTAAATGCCGTATACTTGAAAGCATTGAAGAATATTGCAAGGCTCACAGCGGCAGCGGTCAGCAGAACATAGGAGAAAGCATAACGGCATATATAGATGAAAATTATGCAAATCCCGATTTATCGGTAAATATGCTCGGAGATAAATTCGGACTGTCGCCGTCGTATCTTTCAAAGCTGTTCCGTGAGCAGACGGGAGAGGGACTTCTCGGTTACATATATGAGGCAAGAATGAAGTATGCCGAGGAGCTTTTGGCAAAGGGCGTAAGTATAGAAAAGACAGCCGAGGCTGTCGGATATACAAGCGGAAGTTCGTTTGCCAGAGCCTATAAAAAGCTGCGGGGAATAACACCGAAACAGTTCAAAAGAGGGGATAACGGGCAGCATTTTTAGAAATTGTATGATTTTTTAGAAAAAGACAAGAGCTTGTTTTGCAAAGTGTAAGATATTTTGCAAATCGGCTCTTGTTTTTTGTTTCTTGGAGTATTATTATATAATCACAAAAAAATATTGTTAGGAGATACAGTCAATGAAAAAAGTAATCAGTATTATTCTTGCGTGTTGTATGCTTGAATGTGCAGGCAGTGTTTGTTATGCTGCGCAGGAAAAAACGGATATGTGTCAGGCGGAAATAATTTTGGACGGAATGGGAATTATTGACGGTAATTTTGACGGCGGCAAATATCTTACAAGAGGTGAGTTTGTAAGTATGGCTGTTAAAACGATGAAAAGCGACATAGCCTCCGATGATGTTCCTTATGATGATGTTTCGGAGGATAATCCGTACCGCAGAGAAATTGCGGCGGCTTATTTGCTTGGTGCGGCTGCGCATGCTGATAAATTCTATCCCGACAGCGAAATAACGTATGAACAGGCGGCAAAAATACTTGTTAATTTTCTCGGATATGAATATATGGCGGAGCAAAGCGGCGGATTTCCGAGCGGATATGTTTCAAATGCGTATTCTTTGGGGCTGTTTGACGGTCTGACGTACCGCTCTTCCGCAGGAGTATCGGGCGCTGAGGGTGCGACGCTTATAAGAAATGCAATGGAGTCCTACTATATCGAGAAATCTCCCGACGGACAAAAATATGAAAAAAGCGAAAACAGATACATGAATGAGTATCTCGATATATATAAGGAACGAGGAATTGTCACCTCGGACGGGATAATGGATTTGAACGGCGAAAATACGGCTGACGGAAAAGTTAAGGTCGGCGTTACTGAATATTTGCCGGGTAAATCGGATGTCGCAGAGCATTTAGGTGAGGATATTGTTTTCTATTACAGAATGCCTGAGGATTCGGAGGGTACGGTGCTTTATGCCGAGCCTGCAAATCAAAATAAGATTTTAACGATTATGGGTGAGGATATTTCATCCAAGACCACCGTATCGGAATTTTTCTATGACGATAACGGCAAAACAAAATCGAATAAAATTGCCGCTGATGTAAAGGTTGTTTATAACGGTACGGCAGAGTTTGCATATACAAGGGAAATGCTTATGCCGAAAGAGGGATTCGTTAAGCTGATAGACAACGATTCCGACCGAGTTATAGACGTTATTATTTCATATGATTATGATATAGGCGTGGTGAACAATTATAACGGCGGTATGCGAAGAATTATTCTGAAATATTCTCAAAATCCGATTATGCTTGACGATTATAGCGATGTGATTATAAGAAAAGACGGAGTGAAAATTGAGGCGGATAAACTAGCGGAATGGGATGTGCTTAATATCTGTAAAAACGGAAACCGAATTATAATAGACGTTTCCTCAAATCCCGTGTCGGGTACGATAAAGAGTATATATTCACAGGATAATGAAAAAATGATAACTGTTGACGATACGGAATGTAAGGTATCGGAAAAATACATATCGCAGTCGGGTGAGCTGAAAAGCGGAGAAAAGGGAATATTTTATACAAGTATTCTGGGCAATATAGTATGTGCGAATTACGGCACAACGAGCCGCAGAAATTATTCCGTAATGCTTATGGCAATACTTAATGACGGACTGGACGCACCCGTTAAATTCAAGCTTTTCAAAAAGGACAATACAACCGAAACGGTAAACGGAGCAGAGAAAATCAAATGCGACGGCGTATGGAAAAAGGCGGAGGACGCAGTTAAATATATCAATAATACGGGATTGTATCAGGTGGTTGTAACCGATTCAAATGAAAAGGGAGAAATTATTTCGGTAGATTTTGCGGAGGATATGACGCAGACTAAGGATTACAGAGGATATGACGATGATAATTTTACGCTTGATGTAAATATAGAGGGTGGTAACGGCGTTCGTTTCTATAACAATACGGGAGCGGGCTGTCATATTCAAAACGGCGTTGTATTTTTCAGTATTCCGCAGGATAAGACAAATACGTCACTGTACAAGGCTGAGGGATATAAGCGTGTATTTGATATGGATACAACGATAAAGAACATAAAATATTATGACCTTGACCGCTTTAACAGACCGGGCTGTGTTGTGATTTCGGATTATGACCTTGAAACGCCTCCGGGTCAGGAAAACGTAGACTTGCAGGACGACTGGTTTGTTGTTTCTGATATAAGAAATGTTCTTGATGAGGAAAATAATGTGCGTACAAAGCTGTACGGTTATCACAGGGATTCGTACAGAGAATATTATATTTCCGAAACGGGCGCACATAACGTATCTAATTTTATGCTGCCGAACGGCGAAAGGATGTCAAACCCGATTCCGAATAACGACCGTACAATGTGGGGATTTGTCGGACATCAATATACCGATATACGCAAGGGCGATATTATGCAGCTCGGCTATGATACGGAGGGTGATGTTTCGTATTACAGAATGTTATGGTCATCAAAGCTGAAAGGAACAAAAATTCATGTTAAAGACGATGGCTCGTGGTCGGA
>CAKSGG010000177.1 GCA_934454215.1 uncultured Clostridia bacterium | reverse complement strand
AGACCGCCCTTGACATGGCGTAAAATCCGTGCTATATTATAATTAAGGCAGGAAAGCCTAAACTCGGCTTCCTGCCCGCTAAAAACAGATATTTTGTCATAGAGAAATTGAATTTACAGAAAAAACTTCACACACCCACCAAGAAAGATATTAAATTACGATACACCTTACCAAAGATTTTTGTTGCACTTGACTTGACAATCTATCCCCAACGAGGAAATGATGTGTTTTTTTCTTCTGCAATTTTTAATAAGGAATTCACCTCATCATTTACTACATCAGGCCTTATTAATGTAAGTAACGGGAACTCACTCCGATAAACATCCCATCCGCTGAACATTGTCCTTTGAATATAATCCTTTGCTGTAAAAACTTTTCCATTAAATTTATAACGTCCATCCGCATCTATAGCAAAACGCGGGTCAAGCAAGGTGTGATAAAGGCATGTATAAAAAATCTTCAATTGAGTTTGGTCTTCACAATCAACATTAATGGTTTCAAATTCCTTTTCCCATGCTGAAAATGCATTAGTTCTCATTCGGTCAAAGTCGAAATCACCGCATTCGGAATTCAAGTTATTTTTTGCACCTTCCATATCTGTGTATGATATTCCGCATTTTAATACAACAGGCTCATCTAAATTGTCATCAAACATGACCTTGAGACCTGCATCTTTGTTTTCAAAACATTTCACATTTTCATCTATATATTCTTCATTTGAGAAAAAACGCATAGTTTTAGCAGGCGTAGATAATTCACACACAAAATATAATGTATATGCTATATTCCCTTCACCTCTGCCAAATCCACCGCCGGCAGGTGTGCAGCGTATATACCCTTCAATATGTTTGTTATTTACAATATCAACATGTTCGAAATCCGCATACCCGGCTATTCTCCGCGAAAAATTAAAAATAATCCCCGGCTTATCTGTATTAGGGTATGTAATTTTAAGGAGCCCCGTGTGAACCGAAACAGTTGCTTCCGCCAATATTCCATAACGTTCAAGCTCAACGGAATAGTACCCCGCCATACCCTTCTCCTTTTTATGCGAAAAAGTTGACTTCCAACCGCGTTTTCCTTTCACAAACGGAATTTCTTCGTTGCTTCCGCTTCTTAAATCAGTCTCACCTGTTATTGGCATAATCTGCAGGTTGCCTAAATCACCATACCATCCGATACCGCTCATATGATTGAAACTAAAGCCTTCGATTGTACTGTCGCAATAATTATACCCCGTTCCGTTGTCACCACCCGTGACAGTATCCGGAGAAAGCTGAACCATTCCACCGGGGACACATGCACCCGGATATGTTTTTCCACCGCCATGAATACTTGTTGATTTTTCATCACCTATTGTTCCTATAATTGTATCAACATATTTTGCTTTCTGCATAATTAATCCCTCCGTTTTTAATTATTTGACATCCGTTTCATTTGTTATTCATTGTCTGCTTAACAACATCTGCAATATGATTTAATGTACTATTCTTTATAATAAAATGTTTTTCGCCATTTTTTGAATAAACTGAATACATCTCATTTACCTTATAGACATCAATACTGATACCAATTCCATTAAATTTCATGCTCATCCAATGGTTTCCAAAAGGTTCATCATTATATATACCATCCACTTCCATGCTTATAATGTTGTAATATAAGTCTTTTGCTGACTTTTCATCAAGATTAACATCATCAATACAGAATTCTTTACCGTTATTAACATAAAAAGTGTGCACTTCTTCGTTATTTAAGCTTATTACTATGTCGGAAACAGAGTCCATCGGCACAATATTCTGCATTTTCTGAAAATAGTTAAATAAAGGTGTATTCAAAAATTTTATATAGCGATTATCTATCCTGTAAAATTCATCATGATACCTGATTATATATTCTTCATTATTAAATAATACTTCAAATTTGTCTGTACAGTTACCGCTTGCTGTCACAAACCCCAATTCCACTAATCCCACTGTAATTAAATCAGGTTCTGCTTTTATCGGAACAGACAAATTAAGTGAATTTATATTGTTAATTATTTCCGAATCTATAAAATCATCATTAGCCTCAGCTTCAAAGGGCTGTATCATTTTCCATTTTGAATTATATGTTTTTTTCTCGGGATCGGTTCGTTTCTGGATAGATACGTTTTGGTTATTAACAGAAATACTAATACGATTAACAGAATTGATATCAACCTGAAACCTATTAAATTCACAGTAATATCTTAAAGGTTGCATGATTACATCCGCTGTCGGTTCACTTACGAGCCAAATTTTATTTGTTTCTTGATTTTTAACAAAATACTTATTTCCGGCGGGTTGCTTATTCCCAACAGACAAAACGTAGCTTTTACCGTCCTTTTTATTGATTTGTATTTCTGCCGATGGCTTCTCAAATCCAAAGGTACCATTCGCAGTAATTTCTTCTGTCGACTTTAAATTTAATACTGTATCAACTAATCTGCTTACCTTTTCGGGGGCATATTGATCTTTTTGCAACCCATCAATAATCCATTCATCATTATTGGCAAGAGAAAACTTTAACACTTCATCAGCCAGTTTAATTTTAATATCAATCACATCATTGCTGCTTGCTTGGCACAAGGATACAGCCTCACTATCGTCCATTTCACCGCGTTCTGTTTGTACAAATAATAACAAAAGAATCGAAACAATCAATGCAGTCAAAATCACCGAAGCAATTATAATTTGAGTTCGGATTTTTTTATTCATAACTACAGATTTCTCCTTTTTATCCAAACAACAATTCCCATACAAAGCAGTAGTAACGGAATTATTATTGCGATTGATATTCCGGCTGCATATGATGCAAAAGGTGATATGCTCATAGTTCCTGAGATAATTAATTTTGGTGACACGGACGTACTTAATTCATCCCCCAGCATATAATGGCTCATGTTACTTAAAAAGTCATAATTTCCAAATCCATATGTGGCAGTAATAACATCCCGGCTGTAATTAAACAACATTGATGTTCCGGTTACATAAATTTTGGAATTGTTCTTTCTGTTTTCGGCAAGAATTCCAATCGTTGCTCTTCCATTTTTCTGCGTACCGTCCGGCTGTACAATAATGGCACTTTCAGATGTTTGCAATAACGCACAAAGATTAATCGACTCGTCACCGCTTAATATTTCCAATACCCGTGCACCATTAGGATATGCAAGTATTTTTTTATTGGTTATTAAAGCATCTGTTATATCGTGCTGCGAAACTTCTGGTATATTTAAAGTTTCTCCGCCGCCAATAGAAATTAAATTCGAATTATTTTTTTCCAACGAAACATTATCACTTATCTTTATATTTGATTTTTCAATATAGCTATACAACTTCTCAAATTTTTCTGTTTGCTGACCGTTTAGATATAATTGGTAATTTCCTCCTGATTGTAGAAAATTGTCCAGTTTGCTGATTTCCGTAACCGAATAATCCGTTTTTGGAACGTAATCAATTAATATTTTAGTATCTGCAGGTATAGCATCCGCGAAAAGATTTATTGTATGAACATAATATCCCTCATCTTTAAGGTTATCCGATATGGATTCGGCATCTAACTCGCCATGACCGCTTATGAGACAAACTTTTCCATAAGTTTTTGATGCTATATATTTTAAAGCTGACAGAATCCTGTCCTCAACATTAATATAACTATACTCGCCTGTACGATAATTCTTTACATAAAAATCATCAATTGAAAATGTTTTGTACTTATTGTTTCCATCAATAATCACATATTTTCCGTTTAAGTCCTCATTGGCACTAATATATTTGCTGCCGAATGACGGATCTTTTTTTAAATCAATAATCTGAAGATTTATCGTCTTTCCTGTTGTTGAAAACAATTTACATATCTCATCAACTGAGACATCGCTTTCGGAATTTTTTAAAATGTAAATTTCAGTATCAGTACTATAGTCCTTTAAGAACCTTTTTGTTTCAGTTGAAAGAGTATATATATTGCTACGGGTCATATCGATACTCATTGATTTTTTTTCTTCCAGCAATCCTATTAATATATTAAAAAAGAAATAAATAATAATAACCATTACAAGAAATATTGTTGTTCCCATTGTAAACTTTTTTCTCAATGCGTCCATTTCTCAATCACCTCAATCTCCTCATTTCCAATCTAAAACCACTAAAAAATAAAAACAAGGCTGTTGTGCTTATATAATAAAATATGTCCTTAAAATTCATAACGCCGTGTGTGAAATCATAATATCTTTCCATCGGAGAAAACCATGCAAGAATATTCACCAATACAGGATTTACGGCAGTATCATAAACTTTTCCTGCAAAAAACATTAGGATCAACACGGCATATGTTGCTAACGCTGCAATAATTTGACTGTCGGTAGTTGAAGATAAAAACATTCCTATTGAGATTAACAATGAACACAATAATACAAATCCGACATAACAACAAAATGTTTCTGCAATCGGGATGTGACCAAATAAATTTATGAATGCCGGATAGAAAAGGGTTATCGCTACTCCAATCATAAAAACACATTCTACTGCAATAAACTTTCCAAAAACAATTTCACCTACAGAAACAGGAGCGGTTAATAATGCCTTCTCGGTTTTCAGCTTTCTATCCTCCGCAAAAACACGCATTGTAAGAATCGGAAGAATAAAAACAGACCATGTATTCACCTGCAAAAAAAAGTTGCTCATAGATACATCAGTACTGGCTATGTTCATCAGATAAAACATCACTCCGGTGAGCATCAAAAAAATTGTCAAAAAAACATATCCGAGCATGGAATTAAAATATGCATTAAATTCTCTTTTTATTATAGCTTTCATTCTAATTCTCCTTTGTCAGCTCTATAAAAGCATCTTCAAGCGATCCAATCTTCTTTTGACTGAATATTACAACTCCGTTTGCTGCAAATGAAAAGAATATTTTTTTCATAAGTTCATCATTAATGCTTTCTGTGGTTTGTATCTCATATAACCGATTATCAACTTGCTTTACAGACCCGATTTCCGGCATCCCTTCCAGGATTTCCAGTACAATACTCTTTTCTTCCGGCGATTCTATAATAAGCCTGTTTATTTGTAACGTATCCTTTATCAAGCCTTCCGGTGAGTCCTCAGCAATCATTTTTCCTTTATTCAATATAATGATTCTGTCGCAAATCATACTGATTTCTGACAGAATATGCGAACTGATAATAACTGTTTTATCTTTTTTTAAGCTTTTTATGATATTTCTGACTTCGCAGACTTGCTTTGGATCCAAGCCGACGGTAGGTTCGTCCAATATTAACAAAGCCGGGTTTCCTATTAATGCACCGGCCATTCCTACACGTTGCTGATACCCTTTTGATAAGTTACCTATTCGTCTTTTATTTACCATGTCTATTCCAACATGTTTTGCAACTTCATTAATATGGTTTATTTTATCATCGATTTGTACTTTCTTTAAATCAAATATAAAATCAAGGTATTCGAAAACAGTCATGTCAGGATATACAGGCGGTTGCTCCGGAAGATAGCCAATATTGTGCTTTACTTCTTTAGGATTCTCAAGCATATTTTTACCGTTAATTTCTACCAAGCCTGATGTAGCAGAAATATATCCGCTTAATATATTCATAAATGTAGACTTTCCTGCACCATTAGGCCCAAGCAATCCAACAATTTCTCCCTCTCTGACAGTAAAGCTAATGTCATTTAGGGCTGTATTTTTGCCATATATTTTTTTCAAGTGCTCTACTTTTATCATATTTATATTGTCACCTCTGATATGCTCAATTATAACATTTATCCAAAGAAAAATCAACTTATATTATATGTGTTATATTGTAAAACAAAAGCTAAATAATATAAACCGACATACACTTTTCCGCGTAACAATCTCTGCCTATATATATTTCAAATTCTCCGGGTTCTGGTTTGAATTCCGCATTCGTATTATAAAACGCAAGTTCATTAAGTCCAAGTTCAAAACAAATCTCTTTTTCTTCATCCGGCTCAAAGTATTCTTTTGAAATACCCTTTAATTCTTTTAGCGGTCTTGTCATGCTTGCAACCTTATCATGTATGTAACATTGTACTGTTTCTTTTCCGGCATATTTTCCAATGTTTTTTACAGTAACAAATAATTTGAATTTCTTTCCGTCCAGAATATCTTTATATGCTATTTTATCTTCACTGCAATAAA
>CAKSGG010000176.1 GCA_934454215.1 uncultured Clostridia bacterium | reverse complement strand
TAGCAACATTCCCAACACAAAACATCACCAAATATGATGAATATAGAGATTTTCATATTAGCATGGATTTTTAAATTCTTAAAAAATCTAAACCCATAACCCAAAACAAACAATAATTAAACAATCTATCCATAATAGAGTAAACAAAACGTCCCTAATTTGAGGGCTTATTTACATAATATAAAGGCACAATGGTGCAATTATTACAAGTAAGTTAGTTTCGCTATGCTGATATCCAAAGACATCATTCATTTATGAGTGGTGTCTTTTGGTTTATGCAAGGAAACATTACTTATAAAACTATTTTAATTAACGGCAGCAACACTCGAATTGCTAAAACGGAGCGGATTATCCCGTATTCCGTCAAGGAGGAATTAACATGATTTTAAATATGGATAAGGACAAAACTTTGCGCGTCACAAAATACTCAAATAACTTTGAAGGAGAAAATAACGCAGAGAATATAAAAATCCTTTTGCCGATTATGATAAACGGCTGTGATATAAAGGATTGCAGTATATATCTGAATTTTATAAATCAAGATGAAGTCGGAAATATACTTGACCTCACTCCCCTGCTTATGACATACAACGATTGTTTATATCAATTTAATTTACAGATGTCAAACATGTTTACATATAAAGCAGGAAAGATACAGCTATGGCTAAAAATTATAAATGCGAAAAATGAAATGGTTGCAAAGAGCAGTGTTGCAACATTAACTATAAAACCGCATATAGAGGCAGAGGAAACTATTCCCGAGCAACAGCTTTCAGTTCTTGAAAGCTTAACGATTCAAATAGGCGCATTACAAGAGAATCTGACGAATATACAAGAATATATTAATGTCTTACGTGAAAATACTTTACTCGCAATAAAACAGTAGTTTTATACCTTGCAAAATCTCTCCAAATGTGATACAATAAAGTAAATTCATAACAAGGAGATATTGTAATATGGGTAAAATAATAAAAGGCGACAATACAGGTTCACATACAATCAAACATTCTGATAACAATGGTGCTGCTGTGGGTAAAACTAATAAAAACAGGCAAGTATTTAATGTTCAGTCCGGCAATTCAAAGCCGTATGATACAAACAATATGGTAAAACAACCCGAAAATAAATGAGGTGGTTATTATAAACGAATTTACACTATTACTGCAAAATATACCTATGGTATTACAATACTTTTTACCGGGGTATTGGGCAATTATATTATTTTCTTTTCTGAACTCTAAAAAAGTCGACAGGAAAATGATACTTGTATTAAGCTGTCTGTTCAGCTATTTAAGTATATCGCTTATTTCTTTATTCAGACAGATTGACAACACTCTTATTATGTCAGGCATTTCTTTTATTGTACTGACGTTATCGGCAATTGCGGTTTCCGTTCTGTATTCGGCAAAATGGTTTAAACGAATATTGGTAAAGTTATTTCATAAAACTCCGTACAATGATATATGGCACGATGTTTTAGACTTGGACAAAGGGTCAAACCTTAAAGTCTATTTTAAAAATAATAATATCGGACTTATCGGACACCACAAGGTACACGAAGAAAACGGAGATGCCTCTTGGTTTGCCATATCAGCTCCAATAAAATTTAATGTTGAGACAGATAGCATTGTTGATGATACAAACAAAGACAATGAAAATATTGTTTTTACATTCAGGCTTATTGATGTGGAACATATTGAAATATTTTAATTATCAAACAACGCTCCTTGCGAGCAGTATAAAAGACGTTGCCTCATGCAGGCAAAAACATTTTGTGAATAATAAAAGGGGTTGAGGTAAATGGTTATGGTTTCAAAACCCGAGAATATTGCTTTTGTGATTACACCTGACAAGCTACAGTCTTTCTTAGCTATAAAGGACAGCATGGCACAAAAAGCAATTGAACGTTCCGATAAGCACGCATGCAGAGAAAATTTCAGTTCATAATTTTCACCTTCGTTTTATTGACAAATCTTTTGAGCAATGGTATAATAATTATAGAAATTTGTATAATGATAAAATCAGACGAGTTGTGGACTGAGGAGGTACAGGAATGAGCGAAGAATTAAAAAAGTGTCCTTTCTGTGGTGGACAGGTAAAAACTAAACAAGGTGTAATCGGTGTACCAATTATATTTATAAAATGCAAGCAATGCGGTGCAGTCATATCATTTGATAACAACGAATGCAATCACGCACCCGGTAAAGCAGTCGAATATTTTAATAGGAGAATGCAGGAATAAAAATTATACTGCATATAATCATAGGTATGTAATGAATAGCCATGCCTTCCCTTTTTTGTGGGGATATTAAATATACACAAAAGTTGACCTGATTGAGGTAGGAAAATTAATCTGCTATTCGTTGAAATATGGTGTACCCTACCGTAAAGTGGGAGCTAAAAAAGTAAGTAGTCGGGGGTTATTATCCCCGGCTTTTGTTATATTTCGGCAGTCTCAGAGAGGCTGTTTTTTTAATGTTAAATTTATAAGAAAGGAGCGGTGTGTATGCTAAACAAGCCTACGAATATATATCCATACAATGATTTTGTAAATACCACTGATGGTTTCAGTTTCAAGTTCAATCTCAGTAATTCCGCAACATATGCAGTTGTTGCGGTATTCGAATCAGATACTGACAAGCTGATTGAAACCCTGCCTCTGTATGGCAGTTCATTCCGAAGCCGTTCGGAATCTGAGGTCGAAGCTACGATTGCAAAATACACTGCAAACACAGACTGCTATTGGCGTTGTTATTATTGGGTAGACCCCAATTCAATTTTTCAATACTCCAATGCAGTGCCGTTATTTTCGCGCAAAAGCGGTTCTCTTACATACTATAATGTCCCAATATTGGCATGGGACAAAACAGCGCGCACAATAGACATTGAAGCTACACCAACTCATGACATCACAGCTTCTGACCTTATCTATTGGAGACGAAATTCCAGTTATAAATGTGATGTTGGTCTTAGTTCAAATAAAACATCACTGGTAAACACTATAATCAACGATATAAATAACGGTGCCGAATATTGGGGAACTATCCCGGGGCTTATACCTCCGCAGCAGATAACCGGATTCAATCCGCGGACAAGTGTAAATGCTCAAAATTTATGGGAGATAATCCCGAATATGACATGCAATTATCAATCGTTAGGGGATTCCAGTATTTTATATATCTATAAGATGTCCCAATCGCAAGACAACAATATCGGGTTGTGTACTGCCGGAGACTGCCTCCAGTTCAATTGCGGTATCAATCCTTCACCAATGTTGAGCGTGGAATCAAGCGAATTAATTGCAGACGGAGACAATATAGTTTTAAGAATCAAAACAGCCGAGCCGTTTTATTTTGATTTGACTTATAACGAAACTGCAAAAAATTATGGTATGGTTGGGGGATATCGAAATGCCGAATTTAATGTAAGTCCTCCCTACTATTTTTCTGTTAGGAATAAGCTGCATACATCCCTTGCCTTTGCCCCCTCAGACAACAGCAGCATGGCAGCTTCTCCGTCTGTAAAAATTACAGCAACCGCACAGATTAAGGATTCCGATGGTGAAGTACGGTACAAAGAATTTGATGTTGATTACTATTATTACACGCTATATGCACAAGACAAAAACAAACAGTCTTTTTCATTGGTTGAGAAAAGCGACAAGAAAACTGATTTGAGTATAAAAAACACAACCACTTCCCCCGTAACTTTTTATTATAAGTTTGAAGATTTGATTATTGACGGGTTAAAGTGGAACTCAACATATAAATTAAAATTAACAGGGCGCTCATGTGAGGGCATGAATTTTGAAGAGGAAACTGTATTCCGAACGAGCAGCTTTGAACCGACTGCCCGAATAAATTTTGTTTCATTCGACAGCGACCTTGGCTGTATTAAAATTAACAATAAATTATTTACCTCCAAAAGTGATGCGTACACGCTGCATATCTACAGATATGATATTTCCGATGAGACATTAAGTTTGGTGTGTGTTTCCGATTATGTTTCCAATACTGCGAAAACCGGATTTACTGATTCCTCCGGTAATTCTTCATACACCTATAAAAAGACCACTTTTTCGTATGATTTCAATATTGCTTCTTCAAGGGAATACATATATTATGCATTTCTGATGAACGGAACAAGCATAATTTCTTCATATAAAAGCAATGTTGTAAATCCCGAATGGTATGGTGTATATCTTACAGATTTGTCTCAAATTTCGGGTAATAAATATACTCCTGACATTTCATCATGCTGGTTTATTTATTTAAATTACGAGCCTGATGATGTCACAAGGAACTACAGCGTCAGTCATCCACAAGCAGTCAATCAAAAATATCCCAAGTCTGTGAGAGGAAAATCAAACTTCAAGACAGGTTCGGTATCGGGACTTTTGGGACATGTTTCGTGCTATGACGATTATGCGGAAGATATATCCACAGCTGATAAATGGGATGAATTTTGCGGAAACGGCAATTTAAAGTTGCTGCGCGGTAATGTAAGCGCAGAGAATATAATCGCTGACATTGATAAGATGACTACATCGCTTTATGGACATACCGCCACATTGACAAATATAGGTTATACACAGATTGATGACCTTAAACACAAGCAAATAAGTATAGAGGTGTAGCAAATGGGATATACATTTTTAACCGATAATCTTCTAAAATATTTAACCGACAACAACAATCTTCGGCTTGTCATATATAACGGTTCTGACGAGCAGGACATTTTTCATGAAATGACTGTCGCAATAAAATCCCGTTCAGTAAAGCCCTTATATCGTTTGTACCTGCTTAATTACGATGAAACCATAAAGGAGGATATTACCGATGACCTTCTTGACGGCGGTAGCATTTCAATAACATTTCAGAGCGGAATTCGAAGAAACTTAAATATTACACTTGACAATTCCACCGGGAAGTGGAATCCGAGTCCAGTCTCTGGCTATTTATGGAAAGATTCAAAATTCAGAATGGACATAGGGCTTCAATTGAAAAGCGGAGAAGCTTGGACACAAATGGGGATATTTATACCGAACGACCCCTCTTTGTCATTTGCACAAGACACAAAAACCGTATCGCTTCAACTGTCGGATAAGTTTGCTTCTTTGGACGGTTCGCTCGGCGGCAAGCTTTCAAGCTCATTGACCGTTGCTCTCGACAGCAATATAGAAAGTTCGCTGTCTCAGCTACTTACTCAGTCCCGTATAAACAATGCTCCTTATGATGTAAAGCAGCTTCATTTTCCGGTAGAATACCAAAATGAAACAACAATGTACACGATAACCAAAACAGACGAGACAACTATCGGAGAGCTTGCCTTGGAGTTCGGGAATATGTTAAGCTGCGATGTTTATTATGACAATGAAGGATATCTTACATTCGAAAAAGGAAACTACAGTTTAAGTTCATCGGACAGTCCTGTTATATGGGATTTTGATGACAACGATTTGGAATGTCTTGACAGTTCCGTTAATGTCAGTTTTTCAAAGGCTTATAACGCTGTGACTGTTATCGGAGCAAATATTGAGGGGGATTTAGTCTCATATACCGCACGAAACGAAAACCCCAAATCAGCAAGCAATATATGGTCATTAGAACCTACAGTTCTTAGGATTACTGATGACAATATATATTCGGATGAGCTTGCCCGGCAGCGTGCGGAATATGAATTATTCAAGCAAGGATTGCTTACTATTACGTACAGCTTCAAATGTACATTTATGCCAATTCTGGATGTCAACAAAATCGTCATGGTAAGCAATAGCGAATACGGCTTTGAGAATATCCCGTTTTTAATACAATCGGTGAATATCCCAATATCACAAAAAGATAATGATGTATCACTAACAATGGTTAATGTAAACGAGGTGACTTTAAAATGACGATGGGCAAAGAACTTGAAGATATCATGGAAGAAATAATTGACAGGAAAATCCGAGCTGTACTGAAAGAAAAAAATTATGAAACACCGTATGACGGCGTGATTGACGCAATAGACGAGCCGGATAATAACAGTGACCCATACGCTCAGCGTGCGGCGGTTATTGTACCCGGTTATGAAACAAGCGTTTATCTCAGGAATTTAAGCGGTGAACTTTTATCCGCTAACGACCATGTAAAAATATATACCGCCGGGAACAATCTCTCGAACGGATATATAGGAATAAAATGCAATTGAGGAGGTTTATCA
>CAKSGG010000175.1 GCA_934454215.1 uncultured Clostridia bacterium | reverse complement strand
GATATTGTGAAAGGTTTTATATCGGTCGGTGCTTCATATGTTGTAAATCTAAGATGTGTGCAAAGTATTCTTCAGACAGAACTTATTATGATAAACGGACAAAGTGTACCTATTCCGAGACGCCTCAGAAATGATGTTAAGGAGCAGTACTTTGATTTTTACCGTGAGGAGGCAATGAAAAAATGATACATATATTTGCGGCTATGGTTTTGCTTGGAATTTCCCATCTGGTTTCCTTTTGGGCAATGACGGAGCTGAAGTATTCCGTACGGAAAACGGCATTGATTTATTTGGGATTCTTTGTTATGTTTGTGTGCCTTGTAATGCTTTCTTATGCAGCATTCGGGGACAGTCCGGGTTATTATACGGTTGCCTTTACAAGTACTATTGTTATGGCATTTTTTGTATTTATATTAAACTCTGCCGATCCGATTTGCAAAAAGATTTTTCTGTTTATCAGCTATGCAAATGTGTTCAGTATGTTCGTATGTATTTCACTTATTATATGCAGTGTGTTTTTTAAAGAAGCATCGGAAATAGTCATATATTATGCGAGAAATATTATAAGAACTGTTCTGTTTATTCCGGTGGCTCTCATATATATACGCTTTTTGCGTCCTTCGGTAAGAGCCGTATCAGGGAAACGATTTAAAACATGGTATTCCATATCGGTTGTTTCTGTTTTGTTTCTGATAATCTTTGCATTATTCGTTGTAATTTTCAATTCAGAATACAAAAATATAGACAGATATATTCCGTTTTTTGCAGTTTCCGTTTTAATCTATATATCGATTTTGTGGGTTATTTTCGGCACGCTTAAATCAATGATAGCTGAAAGCAACACTGAGTTAATCAAACAAAATATAGCTTATTTGCAAAGGCAGCTTAAAACCGCAAAGGAAAACGAACTGGCGGCAAAAACCATTCGGCACGATTTCAGACATCATAATCAAAACATTGAGTCTATGCTGAAAAAAGGTGAAATTCAGGAGGCTCTCAGTTATCTGAAACAATATAACGATAGTTTGGATGCTGCAAAAATAAGTGATTTTTGCCCGAATATCACTGTAAATGCCATTCTAAACAGTTTTTATACAAAAGCGCAGAAGAATGGGATTTTGGTTTCCGTTGAGGCGGACACCAAAGAAGATACATCAATATCCGATATGGATTTTGTTGCTATTTTATCAAATCTTTTGGAAAACGCAGTAAACGGCTGTGCTGAATGTAAATCCGACGGAGAGATAAAGGTTAATATGCGAACGGTCGCGGACAAAACCGTGATTGTATGTTCAAATCCATGCAGACAAGACATCTCTATAGAAAACAGTATGATTAAAAATCGGGGTATCGGAATATCCGGTATGCTTTCGGCAATACGAAAATATGACGGTGACATTAAATACAGTTATGATAACGGAATATTAACCGCTTGCATTATATTAAATACTTAAAATGACCAATTACGCAACAAAACGACCAATTACGACTAAAACCATCCGTAAGGGTGGTTTTTTGATATAATTTTAATATAAATAATAGTATGTTTAGTTACTCGGAGGTGAAAATATTGCTTTTCAGAAAGAAAAAGATAACATTTGATAAAGTGGCAAAATTTAATTATGAATTAGATACTAACAATAGGTTGAAAGAAGAGCTTAAAAACCTCGCATTATGCAGAAATGATATGACAAGGACGGAATATCTGTCGAGAATGTTGTCGCTGTTCGGCAAAGAGGGGCTTGAACTTACTCTTAAAGAGTTTGATATGCTGCTTTTGCTGCGAACAAAAACCGACCAAGTGTTACTGGAAAGAAACGAGTAAAATCAAGCATATAAAGTAATTCGGCAGTTTTGCCTGCCTTTATATTGTGACAGTCCGAAACGGGTACAGAGAATCCGTTTCGGTGAATATAAAAATAAAACTGAGAGGTGCGAAATGATGTTTAAAAAATTGAAAGGTTTACTATCTTTTGTTATCTGCATATCGATGCTATGTACCGTTATGCCTATAACAAGCTATGCGGAGAATAATGCTGCAAGTGTTACCTTTAACGGAAACACAGAGTATTACACCACAATTGATGCGGCGTGGGCTGCGGCTGTGGCTTTAGATACCACAGCCGAGAATAAGGCAACGATTCAGATGCTTGTTAATTGTAAGACTGAAAATACGCTGACAAACACAGCCGATTATTTGGTTTTGGACACAAACGGAAAGACCTTGACCACACCGAATGCTATTCATGGTAAAAATGAAATTCTTTGCGGCATCGGCGCAGAGGGCGGAAGTCTTGAGATAACCGGAAACGGAACAATAACCGGAATCACGCTGTATGACTATGGCAGAGCCATTGTTTTGATAACCGGCGGTGAGGTTTATGTGAACGGCGTTACAATTCGTAATACCGGGGGCAGCGCCGGTAATGCGGTTCGTGTAGAAGGAGGGACGTTCCACTTTTTGGAGGGTTATCTCATCTCAGCCAGTGAGTATGCGTTATATGCCGCAAAAGGTAAGGTTTACCTTTACTCCGGTAAAATTGAAAGTAATGGCCGTTTAGCAATGGCTGCCGATGAAATTTCGTTAGATATTCAAATATGTTACAGTGACAAACCGCTGTACTTTGTTGATAACGACACAGACAATTGGGGTTTAATATCCAGTATGCGGAAAGTACATTTGGCGGATAATCTCATTATGGATTTAGAATACAGCGATAATTCGGACGGCTCGGATTTTGCGAAATTAAAAAATGTGACGGAAATCAGCGGCACAGCGAACGATAACAGAAATTATCTTAAAATTCAGACTTACAAGACGTCCTATCTGTTCGACACCAAGTATGCCAGTACGCTTTTAAGCAAAATAAAAAACGACGGTGTCACGGATTTGAGCGAGAACGGATTTACCGCCGTGCATTTTGTGGATTTGGCAGATTACGATTTGACAAATGTCACATATTCGGACTATTCCGCAAGCAGTGACGGCAGCGTAAAGGCATGGGTGAACGGTACGGAGCTTTACATAGGCGGCGACGGGAAAATCATAGCAGGCTCATCACTCAGACGTGCATTTAACCAAGGATTAAATATTAACGCAATAACGGGTATTGATATGCTCGATACTTCAAACGTAACGGATATGGAAAGTATGTTTGACAAATGCGGGCAAAACAGCACAAGCTTTACACTTGATTTAGGTGATAATTTTGACACATCAAACGTTACCAAAATGTCAAGTATGTTTATGTGCTGCGGGCAAAACAGCCCTGTTTTTACACTGAACTTAGGCAATCTGTTTGATACATCCAAGGTTACGAATACGGATTATATGTTTATGTGCTGCGGAGAAAAATCAAAGGTTCTCACCCTTGATTTGGGCGATAAATTTGACACTTCCAATGTTGTGAATATGGGAAATATGTTTACCAGATGCGGATCATCAAGCAAGGTTTTCACATTGGATTTGGGAGATAAGTTTGATACATCAAATGTGACGGTCAGCATGAGCTTAATGTTTAATCAATGCGGTCAGTTCAGTGATGTTTTTAAAGAACTTGATTTGAGCGGCTTTACAATTTCACCTGCTTACAAAGGCGCTTTCATCGGCTTTGCAGCAAACATTCCGGTTACGAAATTCATCTTTGGCAAAGGCTGGAGAAATGCCAAGTTGCCTGCCGTTGGAACTTCTTCCTTTGGATTTGCAGCCAGTTCTACAAAAAATATGCCGACCGAAATTGTCGGCGCCCCCAAAAACCTGCGTTCCTTTGATTGGACTTCAGATAACAGAATCGTCACCTTTACCGATAACGTTACCTATACGATAACCGCAAAGGCAGATGGCGGCGGCACGGTATCGGGCGGCGGTACGGTACTTGACGGCGAAAGTATAACTCTTAACGCTGCGGCAAATGACGGCTATATCTTTGACGGCTGGTATGACGGCGATACAAAGGTTTGCGACACGGCGGAATTTGTGATTGAAGACGCAGCCGACGACAAAACATACACGGCGAAGTTTACTACATATTACAAGGTTTCGGCAGAGGTCGGCACAGACGGCGGCGGTACGGTATCGGGCGGCGGTAAAGTGGCAAAGGGCGGCAGCATAACCCTTACCGCAGCTGCAAATGACGGTTATACCTTTGACGGTTGGTATGACGGTGAAACAAAGGTTTGCGAAACGGCAGAATTTACGGTCAGCAATGTAACGGCAGATAAAACATATACGGCTAAATTTACAAAGAATACCGTATATTACACGATTTCGGCAGAGGTCGGTACAGACGGCGGCGGTATGGTATCGGGCGGAGGTAAAGCGGCAGAGGGAGACAGTATAACTCTTACTGCAACTGCAAACGACGGCTATACCTTTGAGGGTTGGTATGACGGCGATACAAAGGTTTGCGACACAGCGAAATTTACGGTCAGCAATGTAACGGCGGATAAAACATATACGGCGAAGTTTACGAAAAATCAGGTTGTTGACCCTGAGCCTGAAAATCCTGAAATCCCGTATCTAAAGTGGGACGGAAGCACGCTTACTCTTGTAAAAAAACAAGATGCAAGCTGTAAAGTCGGAATTGTTTATGTCGGCGGAGCAACATTTGATGCGAATAATATAAATTGGGATAAACTTGTTGCCGTAGGCAAAGAATATGCTAATTTAAACACTTCCGCAGGATATGTTGTCTATAATAATTTTACAAAAAGAACACCCGGAACACGCGGTAACTATGTTGCATTTGTAAAATATACTAAAGAGGACGGAACAACAAAGGCTGATTACATTACATACAATGTCAAAGATGCTGTAAGCTTTGAAATTCCTGCTCTTTCGTATAATACAAAGACAAAAACTTTGAAAATGACAGGAAATGTTTCATCTACAATAGGAATTGCGTATGTCGGAGACTCTAAGGTTAAGACAAGCAATATTACTTGGAATGACTTTATAAAGGCCGGTAAAAAATATCCTGATATAAACGGCAGCGGCGGATATGTAAAAGTACTTAATACACTTGATTACAAAGAAGCACTTGGTACTAACGGAAATTATGTCGCATTTATAAAGTATTTCGATGAAAACTTAAATAAGTCAATTGCAAAGTATTATACATTTACCGTTGATGATTATAATTCACAGCCGACAGACGCTCCGTTTGCGGTTGCGGAAGAAAACAAAATAATTCTTACAGCAAGCGGATTTGATGTTACTAAAGTGACTATCGTATATATCGGCACAGATGATATGTATATTTCAAACTGGAGTGACTTCTCAGCGGCTGCTGCAAAATTCCCGGATATTAACGGAAAATCATTGAATCAGCAATATACCAATCCGCAGGACGGCAGTGCATGGACACAAAATACAGACGGTTGGTATGCGGTTTACATTCGTTATATCAATGATGGCAAAACATGCAATTCATATTATACGGTAGAAGTTAAGTAAAAGTTTATGCAGTACTTCCCAAAAGGGAAGTGCTGCAATCAAAGCCCATAAGGTGTGTCTTTGTGGGCTTTGATTGCAGTATAAAATATGGAGGTTCGATTTTTAATGAATTTGACTGTAAAGGATGTATTCCTTGCTTTATGGCACAGTATATTGCTGATTGTTATTGTTTCGATTATTGGAATGGTGACATTCGGAGGATTTACATATTGTTTTGTAAATCCGGAATATACAGCGACTGCCAAGCTCTATGTTTATAATGAGAAAAATGATGACAGGTATATTACAACAGGAGACTTGACAGTTTCAAAATCTTTAGTAGATACGTATTTGATAATAATTCGCTCCGATCCTGTGTTGGAACAGGTTGCAAATAAATTGCGGGGTACATATTCGGAATTAACGGCAAAAAAAATCAATGGTATGCTTACTGGAAGCGCTATTAACGAAACAGAGGCATTTTATATTTCAGCCACTTCGCAAAACAGACAAATGGCTGCGGACATCATCAACGAGATTGTTGAAATTGTACCGAATGAAATTATAAGAATTGTAAAGGCTGCATCTGTTGAAGTAATAGAAGAAGCTAAGGTGCCTGATATTGATGATTACAATTGGCCTATAGCCCGTAATGCCTTTGTCGGATTTGCTGTTGGTTTTATTTTATCTTGTGGGTATATTTTGCTTGCAAATTCTATGGATACAACCATTTACGGAAGAAATGAAATTATAAATAACTTCAAAATACCGATTATAGGC
>CAKSGG010000174.1 GCA_934454215.1 uncultured Clostridia bacterium | reverse complement strand
CCCGATTCCCGTAAAACCACAATTTTTAATCAAAACATTTTTACATTTATTCTCCTTTACGCCAATATTACGGCAATACTCAAAATCAATATTTTCAATTACAATATTTTCAGCTTTGTCAAGGTTTAAAAGAGTTTTATCTGAGACAGACAAATATAATTCTGTATCATTCAAATCTCCGTTTGGGTAGTAATATAACATTCCCGTATTGAAATCAATAAAATATTCTCCCGGTCTGTCAAGTTCTTCAAGCACATTAAAGTAATAGTATGGTCTGTTATTTTTCATCATAGCGCTTCTTACAGAACCTTCTATTATAATTGACTGCTTATCTTTATTAATGCTTTTTAATTTAGCCTGACTGTTTGTATATTCATTGTTCCAGAATCCGAACATCCATGTATTTTCGTCTATTTTCCAGTTTTCAACACGTTTATCCGTATACTTAAACTCATTCTCACCAAAGCCCTCCGACGGATTTCCGTAGCCGCTGTGCAAAACATTTCCGCTGTATACGAACCCCTCATTCGGATACCTCGCCATTGTCTGCAAATCTCCGTTACAATAGAGCTGAACTTCCGACGGTTTAATCTCAAACGTATGTCCCTGCGGAGTTATCCTGCCCAAATCATCTATTCCAAGCTTTTTTAAATTTACAGCAACAACCTTATCTGCCGATATTTGCGGCAAGCGTTTTTTTATTGAAGCAGTGTCTGGAATCTTTTCAAAATCTTTTGATGTAAGTTTAATTCCGCCTGTTAATTTTGCGCGGTTTTCTTTATTGCCTTTTATCGTTAATTTGTTTGTTCCGCATTTAATATCGGACGTAATATTTATTGTATCTCTTAAATCATACGTCTGCGAAGCAAGTTCAATTGTTACATCGCCCTTTTTTATTTCCTCTTTTGCTTTTTCAAGAGCTGCATTGATATTTCCGTTTGCGTTTATCACAATTTGATTTTTGCTATTTCGGAAAAGAAACATATTTTCTATATATTCTTCTTTTCCTGTTATATCAAAACTGCCGTCTCCGAGCATAATTAAACCGTTATTGCTGATTTTGCAATTTATATCAAAATATGTACACATTTCTTCCAAGCCGTAATATTCCGAATTTAATTTCAGTTCTTTTTGATTGTAATTTATAATTATTTCACCCGTATCACGATTTGTTTTAATCTCTGCTCCAAACAATTTCTTAACAACGCTTACAGGAACAAACACTTTGCCGTCATGTTCCATCGGCTTAACTTCAGCATTATTATCGTCTATCTGCATACGTCTGCCGTCATGAAAAATTTCGGGCGAATCTATCATCATGAAATACTCCGCACTGTCGTTATCATCAAGATGAATACTGATAAATTCTTTTTGATAACCGTTCGTAATAACAAGCTCATCACCCACATACAAATATTCGTCATCAGCTTTCACTCTTGAACCCGATTCAAGCACTTCTGCATTTGCACCGCTGTCGTCAAATGCAATTTTTGACAAAAACTCTCCTACCGTATTACCTTTTACCGCTCCCGATACGGTATTGCATTCATAATCAAAATCAAGCGTTTGTGACGAATACCCCGTATATTTTTCTTTTGATACGGTGTAGGCTTTTATGTTATCTATTCCCGTTGTTCCGCTGTTTTCCCCGCGCTGAAAATTGTATGTAATCGCAGATTTTACTCCGCTTACTCCCAGTTTTGCGTTTGCGCCTCTGTTCATATCAACAGGATTTACAAAACATGGCGTACCGTCAATATAGACATTAAATTTACTTTCATCGGTATCTATTACGGCTCTGAAAGTGTGCCACTCATCATTTATGGGAATTTCAAATACATCTGTATTTGTTCTGTCATAGAAAAGCTGATAATAATATCCCTGACACCTTAATTCAAATAATTCCTGCTCATCATGACTGAAGACAGAAAATAAATTTCTTGTCGGTGTTAAATTATCCGCTTTAAAGTCACCTTCAACAATAACCTTTCCGTAAAGCACCTGCGGAAAAGCAAGCATGAACTGAGGATTTGTTCCCTCTCCTTCTCCCAGTTCAACATACTTGTCTTTTCCGTCTTTTGATTTGTCTTTTATCCTGATATGACTTCCGACATAATAATCCTGATTTCTTATACTGCCCACCGTAGCCTGATAACGTATAACATTTTCAAGGCTTCCGTCATTGAAATCATAAGAATACGAATAATATTTCTCTTCCGCCGCAGAGCATACAATGTTTGCACATATAATCGAAACGGCGGTTATCAGCGCAAATATTCTTTTCATCTTGCTACCTCAATTCTGTAAATAAGAGACGCCGTCTGCGCTCTTGTTGCGTTATCCAAAGGCAGTACGTTTCCATCGCTGCCGTTTAGCAGACCGAAACGGCACAGACTGTATACGCTGTCTTTTGCATATTCCGCAATTATATTATCATCTCCGAATTTTTCAGGCTCTCTCATTACAGGAATTTCAAAATTACATTTTGAAATTATCCTTGACAAAATAACAGCCAAATCCTGTCTTGTTATATAGGCATCGGGAGCAAAGCAATTATTTCCCACTCCGTTTATAATTCCTGTTTTCGCCAGAGCATTAACATATTTTGCATACCACGCATTGTCGGCAACATCTGAAAACCCCGAAACACCGTCAGCGGTTATTCCGAAACATTCCGCAGCTATTTTACAAAACTGTGCCCTTGTAACATTATCGTTGGGCGCAAACAAACCGCCGCCGACTCCCGAAATAACACCCTTATTAGACAGTGCTGTAATCGCTTCTTTCGCCCATTCGACATTATCTATATCAGTAAACGTTACGCCGTTATCTTCTGTTGGCTTTGACGTTGCGGCAGGCGGAGCATATCCCCCTCCGCCACCATTTCCTCCGGTACTTATTGAAGGTACATTTCCGCCTCTCTCCGGAATATTTTCGCTTAGTTTTTTTGCCGCCAGTGTTTCAAACTGCTTTGCTATAAGCTGTGCATCAGAAACGCTTTTTGCATAATCCGCCGTACTTTTTAAAACTGAATTTTTATTCGCTTGCGAAAGCTTATTATAGTCCGTATAATTAATATTGAATATATCGTCTATATCTTTTAATGCTTTTTCCGCATCGGTATATCTTCCTGTTCTTAAAAATGCAGTAAAAGCATTTCTTCTCAGCATATTGAACGCATCATCAAGCTCATTTGCCTTATCAGCCGCAATAAGCTTATAAGCCTCCGTCAAGCCTTGTTCGGAAAGTTCGGTAAATACATGAAATTCACCGGGGTTCTTCTCAATATCAAATCCCATAAGCTCAATATATTTTTTATTTTGCAGCATATCCTTTATTTTGTCCGCACTCTCCGTATCGGAAAAATATGTCAAAAGCGTATCTTTTGAAAGAATGCTTAAAAGCAGCTGCCATTTTTCTTCAAGGTTAGTCTCTGTTGCGGACAAATCGGTATCAATAATTCTTTTTAATAACATATTTTTTGATGTACATTCATTGTATATGTCAAAATACGCAAACCCAAGAGCAGTATAATTTTGAACAATAATTTCATTTATTTCGTCTGCTCCCGAAGCGCTGTTTATTTTATTAAGCAGTTCTAACGCCCCATCCCGTCCGCCGTAGTAAAACGCCTTATCTATACAATACCCGTTCATATTCATTACTGATATTTTTACCGAATAATATCCTACATCAAGATTTTCGGGCAGCATATATACGTCAAGTGAAAAACTCTCGTTCAGTACCGAAACCTGTTCTGCCGCCGCTGTCTCATTTTCTTCATTGATAAATTCCAAAAGAATATATTGCTTGTCCTTTGCTCCGCTGCATTTTCCGTCAACAGACACTTCAAGCGTTACGGGATTAAAGCTAACCTCAGTATCCGAAACCTGTGCCGAGACGCCGTAAGTAAAAACCGTAAACAGCACAGCTATTGAAATAATTAATTTCTTAAACATATTATCCTCCCTTCGTCGACTATTCGTTTATTATAAGCAATTGCCTTGTTTGCAAACTGTATGCGTATAAGAATACATACTGTTCCTTTGATGTCTGTGAGTTTTTTGCAATTTGCTCGGGTGTTATGCTTGTTAAAGTTTTCGCTGTTTTATCATATACCGTTATGTTCGCATTGTTAAGAGAAAATCCATATTCATTACCCAAAACGTTAAGTGAAATATTTTTCTTATACTTATCAAGAATTTCACTGCCGTAGCAAATATACATACTTCCGTAATTTATCGATGCCGTATTCAAGTCATATGACATTGTAAGCCCGTCGGGGTTTTGCTTTGACCACACAAGCGACATCCACACAACATCACCCTTGGCATTTCTCTGATACAGCCATACATCACCTTTTTTTATATATTTCCCATATTCCGTTTCTGCACGTTCGCTTAATTTCAATGACGTTTCAGTTCCGTTATAAATACCTTTTATACCCGTAACAACTTCATCATTTGAATTTAATACACTGAATGTATCGGTTATATACAGCATAGGCGTTGATTCGGTAATTCCCGTGTTGGCGTTTTTATACTTTACAATCGCTCCCATAGGCTTAACCGCCGAGCCGTCATACCCCTCACTGCTTTGATTTATTCCCAAAAACTGACGTGCATTTTTCATTGAATAAAACTCGTCGTCTGAATAATCGGAATATGTATCTTCCATTTCTGCATATGTGTAAGGAACAACAAATATAACCGTCTTATCCTCAATCGGAGCAACTCTCCAGAAATAATCCATTGAGTTTCTGTATTCGGCTTCCCCATGTCTTAAAGTACGCTTTAATGATGTTTCCTTATCTTCGTTCGCTGTGATATTTGCGGTATCAAGCATGATAAGCTCGCCTTTACTGTTTTGTCTGTATCGGATTAACTGAGGAACAAATTTATCCTCGCCGCCGAGAAACTGTTTATAAGCAGCTTGCTGGTCTTTAAAGCTTATTGCGTCGACGTCAATTTTGTCTGCTGCATAATATTTTTCAACTCGGCTGTCCTCGTTCAGAACTTTTAAAATAAGCTTTTCATCACCGCCGTCTCCTTTTCCCAATACTGCTTTTATAACATATCCGTATCTGAAATCCCTTGACGCAGCATCACTCTCAAACCATGCAGCTTTTCCGCTGTCCGTAATATGAATAATATATTCTGCACCTATATTCGGTTTTTGCAGACAACTGTATGATTTTTTCAATTCGGTTCCGTCGGACAAATAATATGTTTCGCTGTCATACGATTTTACATAATCATTAAGCGTTTTTGAGCTTGCTTTTACAATTCTTTTTGCTACCGTATTCCCGTTCTTTTCAGAATCGTATACGGTAAGAATATCGCCTGCTTTTATTTCCCCGGGATTTACCCTTATTCCGTCAAGATAAACCTTGAAACTTTCGGCAACATCATTTCCAAATCCGATTTTTTTCAAGGTATCATTATCGTTGTAAAACTCTGTTCCGCTTTTGGGATATATAATCTCAGATTCCGTATCCACCGAATCGGCAACATACACCTTTCCGGATAAAATACTTATCATTTCCCATCTTCCGTCACCGTTGTTATCAACAAAAGTAACACTGCCTTCTTTTATATCCAAGTCGCTGTCTGTATAATCAGAACAGCTTACTCCATTATAAAGCACATCTGCCGTAGTCGGAATGATTTCGCTTTTCGTACTGTTTTTTGATGTATTATACGACAAACTCCCTCCTCTGAACGAAATTATGTCATCGCTGTCAATAAATATAATTTTATTCAGATTATCCATATCATAAATATACAATATCTTTTTTAGCCCGTATTCGTCCTCTGAATAATAATATCTGATTCTGTAACCGATATATTCTTCAGCACCTGAATTACCCGTTTCAAAGACATCATTTCCGATTTTTATTTTTCCCTCCGCAACATCTGATATCGAATAAGATAAATTTGTATATTCATTTGCGGTAATTATTCCGTCGGCACGTCTTACTCCGTGAATATATTCAAGCATATTTTCATTTCGGTAACTGATTTTCTTAACATATGAATAATCAACCTCAAGAGCTTTTAAATCAAGCGTATTTAATGTAATTTTAATTAAATCACCGTAAGTCATATACCTGTTTACAACATCGGAAATACCTTTCATAATTCCCAACTGCATACCTTTTTTCAAATAACCCTCTCTTGTTTTTTCGCTGTCATTCATCATAGCGCCGTATCCCGAAAGCTCAATATATGCCTTAACAC
>CAKSGG010000173.1 GCA_934454215.1 uncultured Clostridia bacterium | reverse complement strand
GGGCTATCAAATTTGTTCAAGACCTGAATATTATACATATATTCAGGAAATATTAGGAGAGCAGAGAAATCAGCCTCTGTCTAACGCCGCAATGGAGGCATTGGCAATAATAGCTTATAAACAGCCTATAACGAGAGCACAGATTGAAGCGGTTCGAGGGGTTAATTCGGACGGCTGCGTAAACAGGTTATATGAAAGAGGATTGATTGAAGAGGCAGGCAGACTTGACGCTCCGGGCAGACCGATTTTGTATGTGACAACTCCGACTTTTCTGCGCTGTTTCGGGCTTAAATCTCCCGAGGAATTGCCGCCTATAAATTTTGTTCAAATGAAACTGGATGACCCGCCGCAGGGTGAACAAATTCAGATAGAAACGGAGAAAAACAAACAGGAGTAAGAAAGGGCAATGTCATGAGAGCATTGTATGTTTTGCTTATAATATCGGCAATATTGGGGTTGATAGCATACATACCGATTCAAATACAAATATCGGTAAATGCCGATGAACAGAGAGCAATCTTAAAATACGCATTTTTTAAAATGATTTTATACCCTCCGACAGAAAAAAAAGCGGCTGAAAAAGAAAGAGAGCCGAAAAAGAAAGAAAATAAGGAAGATAATAACATTGGATTTGATTTTGTGTTTGGGTTATGGGGTAAGTGCAGAAATGAGGCATTTTTGTTTTTAAGTAAATTTACATCATACCTTGTAAAACACGGAATTAAAATATACGAATTAAATTTAAGCGGATGCTTTGGAGTCGGAGACCCTGCATATACGGGAATGTTGTGCGGAGCGCTGTATTCGGCGGTTTATAATTTTATCGGTAAATTAACCGCAAAAGGAATACTTAAAAAACACAGCATAAATCTGACCCCCGATTTTGACAATGAATGTTTGAAAGTTGGTGCGTATGCCGAACTGAGAATTCGATTTTTACATTGTATTGTTTTATTAATAATTGCCTTGAAACATGGATTGAGGCTTTTGAAAATATACAAAAAAGCAAGAAAGGAATACGATAATGGATAATCCTATAAAAGAAATAATTTCGGGTACAATTAATAACCTTGAAGGGCTTGTGGATACTAAAAATATAGTCGGCGACCCGATAACTGCGCCTGACGGTACAATAATAATTCCCGTTACCAATGTATCAATGGGATTTGGCGGCGGCGGAAGTGACTTTTCGGGCAAGAACAGCAGTGAAAAGCTTTTCGGCGGAGGTATGGGAGGCGGCGTTAAGCTGACAGCGGAAGCATTCCTTGTAATAAATAACAATAATGTTCGTTTAATACCCGTAAGCAATTCGTCATCATCCCCGCTTAACAAATTCGTTGACCTCATTCCGGATATGTTAGACAAGGTTAATGGCTTTTTCAAAAAAGATAATGAAAGGAATACCGAAAATTGATAACCTTAAAAGATAAAATTTTGTCACGGGTAGAAAAGCCGACAAGATATACCGGCGGAGAATTAAATGCGGTTATAAAAAATCCTGATGATGTAGATGTCAGATACGGCTTTTGTTTTGCGGATACGTATGAAATAGCGATGTCGCATTTGGGACTGAAAATTTTATATCACGGCTTAAATGACCGTTCGGATACTTGGTGCGAAAGAGTATTTGCTCCGTGGTCGGATATGGAAACGGAAATGAAAAATCACGGTATGAGGCTTTTCGCTTTGGAATCGGGCGATGAAATAACACATTTTGATATATTGGGTTTTACACTCCAATATGAATTATGCTATTCAAATATCGTAAATATGCTGAAGCTTGCGGAAATTCCTGTTTTGGCGTCCGAAAGAGATGAAAGCTATCCGATTTTATGCGCTGGGGGCCCGTGTGCGTACAACGGTGAGCCTGTTGCGGATTTCTTCGACTTCTTTATGATGGGAGAGGGAGAAGAAATCATGGACGAGGTTGTTGATGAGTATGTGCGATGGAAAAAAAGCGGAAAGAAAAATAAAAAGGATTACCTTGAAACGATTGCAAAGATAGAGGGGGTATATGTTCCTTCTTTTTATGATGTTGAGTATAATGACGATAATACCGTAAAAAGCATAACGCCCAACAATCCTGCGGCAAAGCCTACAGTGAGAAAGCGTATAATGAAAGATTTTGATTCCGCATACACTCCTCATACAATTATTGTTCCGTTCGGTGAAGTGGTACACGACAGAGTTATGCTCGAAATTATGAGAGGCTGTCTGCGAGGATGCAGATTTTGTCAGGCGGGTTACATATACAGACCCCAGAGAGAACGCAAGCCGCAGACGCTTTTGGTCATTGCCGACGATTTGCTTTCATGCAGCGGATTTGATGAAATTTCCCTTTCGTCATTATCAAGCAGCGATTACAGCGGATTGAGAGAACTGACAGACGGACTGATAGATATGACGGAACAGAAGAAAATAGGCTTGTCTTTGCCTTCACTGCGAATAGATAATTTTTCTCTTGAGCTTATGGAGAAGGTTCAAAAGGTCAGAAAAACGGGAATTACCTTTGCGCCCGAGGCAGGAACGCAAAGACTGCGTGATGTAATCAATAAAAATATAAACGAAAATAATATATTAACATCTACAAGGCTGTTATTCGAGGGCGGGTGGACAAATGTAAAGCTTTATTTTATGATAGGCTTGCCTACGGAAACCGATGAAGATGTTATAGGTATAGCAGAGCTTGCTCAAAAGGTTCTTGGTGTTTATTTTGATATTCCGAAAGAGGAACGTGCAAAAAATATAAATATCACTGTAAGTACTTCAAGCTTTGTACCGAAGCCTTTTACAGCATTTCAATGGATGGCACAGAACAACCGTGACGAACTGATAAGAAAACAGAATTTATTAAAGACTTCTATAAAATCAAAAAGAATACGTTATAATTGGCACGATAATAAAACGAGCTATCTTGAAGGCATTTTTGCAAGAGGCGACAGAAGATTATCGAAAGTCATTATTAAGGCTGTTGAAAAAGGGTGTAAATTTGATGGTTGGGACGAGCATTTTAAATTTGATATGTGGCTTGAGGCTTTTAAAGAATGCGGAATTGACCCTGACTTTTATAATTTGCGCGAACGTAGCTATGACGAGGTATTACCGTGGGAGCATATTGATATAGGCGTGACGAAAAATTTCTTTATGCGTGAAAATGAAAAGGCTAAAAAAGCGGAAACAACACCTCAATGCCGTGAAAAATGCAGCGGCTGCGGCGTATCGAGATGGAAAACGGGGGTGTGTGTAGAATGAGCAGCTATATTTTAAAATATTCCCGTGATGAAAGAGTAAAATATATTTCACATTTGGACTTTATCAGACTTTTTCACCGTACTGTAAGACGTGCGGATATTCCGTTTGTGTTTTCGCAGGGCTTTAATCCTCACCCTGTTATGACGGTATCACAGCCGTTATCTGTCGGAGTAACGTCGGACTGTGAATATATGAAGGTGGGGTTTAACGGAGATTTTTCAAATGAAGAGTTGTGTGATAGAATTAACACATCTTTTCCACCCGGATATACGCTGCTTGCCTCAAAAAAGCTTGATGGCAAGGAAATTGATATTACAAAAATAAACAGAGCGGAATATATCGTTGAGGCAGAGTACAGCGGTAATTTTGACGTTGACGCATTTATGGCAAATACAGCGTTAATTGTTATGAAAAAAACAAAAAGCGGCGAAAAAGAATCGGATATAAGACCGTATATATATGATATGAAGGTAATTGATAAAAGCAATAATGAAATTGTTTTTGACATGACGCTTGCGATAGGAAACGATTATAACTTAAAGCCGCAGACTGTGCTTGACGCAATGGAAAAATACACCGATGGATTTAAACTCGGGTTTTCTAAGTTTCACCGAAAGAATATGACGATTGACGGAAATACAATACTATAGAATTTAAAAAGCGGTTTTATATTAAAGCCGTTTTTTTGTATATATGTATAATAATGTCGTAAAATATAAAAATGTCGCTTGTTTACTCTACGGCAATGGGTATATAATAAAATAAACAGAATATATAAAAGGAGTTTGGCTTTATGTACAAAATGATAATTGTGGATGACGAAACGGGAATACATGATTTACTTAAGGACGCTATTGAAGAATTTATAGACGGCTTTAAAGTTGTCGGATGCTTTTTAAACGGGCTTGAAGCAATAGATTATTTGAATGATAATAAAGTTGATGTTGTACTTACAGATATTAAAATGCCAATTGCCGACGGTTTGGAATTATGCAAATATATTCATGAAAATATACCCGAAACAAAGGTAATAATACTGTCGGGGTACGGAGAATTTGAGTACGCAAAAGAAGCAATAAAATATAATGTTACGGATTATCTGCTAAAGGCGGTTGATATGCGGGAGCTTTCGGCGGCGCTTAAAAAAATAGAAAAAGAACTAAACGCATCAAAAGATATACACGACAGTGATGACAGCGGCACAGATAGGTTTTGTACCGATTTGATAGTCGGAGCGCTGTCGGAAGAAGAAATAAAGCGTGAATACGGTAAGCTTAATATGCCGTATGATATAGATAATGTAAAAGTATCAATATACCAAATTGATTTTAAAAATTATGATGATATATTAAAAAACGCATGGAGATATGAACCCGAATATTTTCATGATGCGGTTTTTGGAGTTATACAAAGCGCCGCAAGAGATATTTCATGCGCAGCGGCGGCGGAGGTATTTTCAAGCAGACAGCGCATGATAATAGGCGTGTTTTGTGATTCATCTCTTAAACAATTTGAAGCCCATGCCGCAGAATGTCTGAAGGATATAACGGGACTTGAAATAACATGCTCAAAAATATCCGATGAGAAAAATATTTTTGAAGTATCAAACGATAATAATATTCTTGATAACAAGGAAATATATAAAATTATGGTTTCATATATAAAACTTCTCAGCCCCGATAAAGCAAAATCGGTTATAAGCCGTATGATGAAAACAGGAAATGTAAAGGAAACTTCCGAAAATCGGGCTGATTATGTTGACAGTACTTATGAAAATATAAAAAAGCAAATGGATGATAAAAAAATTATCGCAAATGCAAAAGAATACATTGCTCAAAATTTTGATAAGGATATTTCGAGAAAAGATATAGCTGACAGCGTATTCTTTAATGCGGCATATTTTCCGAGATTTTTCAAACAGGTTACAGGCGTCAGTCTGGGAAATTATATTTTACAGGTGCGTATGGACAATGCAATAAAATGTCTTGAAACAAACACGAAAATTCAGGATATTGCCGCAAAAAGCGGTTTTAAAAATGTAAGGCATTTTCAGCGTATGTTTAAAGAGTACACCGGCTTTTCGCCGACAGACTACAGAAAAATGATATTAAAAAAGGATTAGGAGGAAGCAATGACAAAATATGTAAAGCTGGCGGCAAGCAAATTGTTTTCAAAATATAAATTCAAAAGTATATTGTTTAAGAATTTTTTGAAAATATTTGTACTTATTACAATTCTTTTAAGTATTTTGAGCGTTTACATTTATAATTCGCTTGTAAATATAAATAAAGACGAAATACTGAGCGGATACCGAAGCAATGCGGAAAGAATATCCGAAAGTATAAACAACACATTAAGCGAGATAAAAAAAATAGCCGTGACAATGGCAATGGACCAAAACATAAGCCTGTATATTACTTCGGACAATTACGAGAAGATAAAGCCCGATATATATAGTGTGCTTGACGGAAAAATAACTTCATATAAAAATATTATCAGCAGTATACATTCAATATATATTTACCGTGAAAAGTCAGATACCGTTTTCAGCGGGGCGGGGGAAAAGGACGAAAAGGACTTTGAAAGGAGTGCATGGGTTGAAGAATACAAATTAAAGAAAAACGACGGACTTATAGTTGTACCCCGCCGCATGAACAGTACATACCCGTATGTTATAAGCTATATATGCGATGTTCAGGGTATGGGCTGTGTTGTTGTAAATGTTGATATATTTATATTGTCAAAAAATAATGAGCTCGGCAGTGAAGATGTGACAATGTATATGCTTGACAATAACAATACGGTCGTTTATTCAAACAAAGAAAAATTGTTTTTATCACAATTTGATAATCAGGCATTGGAGAAGATACAAAAAAATGATAAAAGCACGGTAAAACTAAACGGTAACACATATGCCGGTTATATCGGGAGCAGCAGTGTTGACGGCTGGAAAACGGTAGTCCTTACATCAACATCAAACTACAATGACAGAATACAAC
>CAKSGG010000172.1 GCA_934454215.1 uncultured Clostridia bacterium | reverse complement strand
ATACGGTACTTCCGTTTTGCAGGTTTTCCGTTTTCAAAAACAGCCATTGCCCCGACATTGTCCGTACCCTGAATATTTGAAATATCGTACGCTTCGATTCTGTATGGAATATTTTCAAGCCCGAGCTGCGTTTGCATATCTTCAAGCAGGGTATTCTTTTCTTTTTCTTTCATCTGCATTATCGTATAGTTGCTTAAAGCAACATCGGCATTAAGCTTTACCATTTTGACAAGCTTTAATTTATCACCTATTTTAGGTGATGATATAACAACTTTTTTCCCCCGTTTTTCCCTCAGCCAATCAGCTATAACGTCAGCGTCCTCAATCTCATACTGAGTAAGGATTTCTTCGGGAATAAAAAGACTGCTCTGATAAAACTGCTTTACAAAATCCGTAATAATTTCATTATCGGTCGATTGAGAAATATTGTCAAGCTTATAATTTTCACGTCCGATAATCTTTCCGCCTCTTACAAAAAAAACCTCGCAGAATGCTGTATTTTCATTTTTGGCAAAAGCAATAACATCCTTGTCCGTCTGCTTATCCGTGTTTATTATTTTCTGTTTCTCATCAAGCTCCGCAATCGAGTTGATTTTATCCCTCAGCAAAGCGGCTTTTTCAAATTTCAGCTCCGCAGAGGCTTTTTTCATTTCAGCCGTCAGCTTTGCCGTAAGCTCCTTATGATTTCCGTCAAGAAATCCGCATATCTGCTCGAATATGTCCCTATATTCTTCCTTTGATACATTTCCCGTACACGGCGCAAAACATTTGTTTATATGGTAATTCAGGCACGGTCTGCCCTTTTTTATGTCGTCGGGAAATTTACGCTTGCACATGGGCGGTTTGAAAAGTTTCTGTACTATTTCAAGATTTTTTCTTATCGTCCCCTTGCCCATATACGGGCCGTAATACTTAGCGCCGTCATTGAGCAGCCGCCTTGTAATCAAAATTCTCGGGTATTCCTCATTCAGCGTAACTTTCAAGTACGGATACTGTTTATCGTCTTTTAGCAATATATTGTATTTCGGACGGTACTTTTTTATAAGATTACATTCAAGCACCAAAGCTTCACGCTCGGAATCCGTAACGATATACTCAAAATACGCAATATTTGACACCATTGCAATCACTTTCGGAGTATGATTTGAATTTTTCTGAAAATACTGACGTACACGGTTTTTAAGAACTTTTGCTTTTCCGACATATATAACCTTTCCGTCTTTATTGTGCATTATATACACACCCGGATTTGACGGAAGATTTTTTAATTCCTGCTCCAAATCAAACATAGCGTCGTTTCCTTTCGGCTTTTCGCTCTAAACACAAATAACTCTACTTTGCTTTCGCTCGTAGAGTTATTTGTTATCATTCATATATTACTCTGAAAAATTAGTTTCAATCAACTCAACAAGAGTCTGCACAGCTTCTTTTTCATCGCCGCCGTCAGCAATAATAGAAATTTCAGCACCTTTTACAATTCCGAGGGATAAAACACCCAACAGGCTTTTTGCATTTACTCTTCTGTCATCCTTTTCAACCCAAATACTTGACTTGAATTCATTTGCTTTTTGAATGAAGAATGTTGCAGGTCTTGCATGTAAACCTACCGAATTTTGTACTGTAACATTATTTGAAACCATTAATATGCCCCCTCGTTATACTAAACATCTTTTAATTTTATATATAGATATATTATTTTCCGAAATTGTCTACTATATAAGCATACTAAAAAAATCTCAAAACGTCAATATATTTTGAATAAAAAATTAAATTTTAGTGAACTTTCCACCAATAAATTTAATTTTCACCCAAAATTTCGTCTTTTTGACCAACAATTTCCCCTTCGTTTTGTTCAACTACACTTTCTTTTTTATTGCCAAGCATAATTTCACGAACCTGTATTTCTATATTTTCGGTAAATTCATGGTTCGCTTCCATATATTTACGAACGTTATCGCGTCCCTGACCAATCTTTTCACCGTCGTAGCTGAACCATGCACCTGATTTTTTAATTATTCCGTGCTCGACAGCAACATCAAGGATATTACCCTCCTTTGATATTCCCTTACCGTACAGAATATCAAATTCCGCCTCCTTAAACGGCGGTGCAACCTTATTTTTTACAACCTTTACCTTTGTATGGTTTCCTATCGGCTCCGTTCCGTTTTTAAGAACCTCCTGCTTTCTTACCTCCAAGCGAACCGATGAGAAGAATTTCAGCGCACGTCCGCCCGTCGTTACTTCGGGATTTCCGTATACAACGCCTACTTTTTCACGCAATTGATTTATAAATATAACAACAGTTCCAGACTTTGCTATAATTGCAGTAAGCTTTCTCAGCGCCTGTGACATCAGTCTTGCAAGCAGACCCACGTGAGTATCTCCCATCTCTCCCTCAATTTCAGCTTTTGGAACAAGTGCTGCAACCGAGTCTATTACTATTACGTCAAGTGCTCCGCTCCGTACAAGCGCCTCTGCTATATCAAGAGCCTGCTCACCCGTATCAGGCTGCGCAACTATCAGATTTTCTATATCAACGCCTATCTGCGACGCATATATCGGGTCAAGTGCGTGCTCTGCGTCAATAAATGCAGCCTCGCCGCCCTGTTTCTGCGCCTCCGCAACAACGTGCAGCGCAACCGTCGTTTTACCCGAGCTTTCGGGACCGTAAATCTCTATAACTCTTCCGCGCGGCATACCGCCTACACCAAGTGCCATATCAAGGGTAAGCGAACCTGTCGGAATAGCGTCAACGCTTGCGATATGCGTATCACCAAGCTTCATTATGCTTCCCGTTCCGTACTCTTTTTCTATAAATTCAAATACCGATTCAAGAGCTTTTTTCTTTTCATCGGCCTCTTTTTTTTCAACCTTAGGTTTTGAAGATTTTTCTGCTTTTGCCATTTTTTATCCCTTTCCGTTCAGTATACGAACATTTGTTTTACGATTATATTATAATATTATTTTCTCAATTTGTCAATACTTTTTTTCAAATTTATTCTGTCATTTCCATATTTCTTTCAAAAAGACCGTTAAAATCAATGCTGCCGAACTTCTCTTCTTTTTTGCCGTCAACAAAGAACTGAACTCTTGCAATATTGTTAAGCTCCGTAAGAGAATTGACAATTGAATACACCGCAAGCTCCTCTTTTTCCTTTGAACCGCTGTTTTTATTCAAAAAGCTGTTCTCAAAATTTACAAAGCATATATTATCGCTTATATTCACCCCTATAAGAACCGTATCTTTACTTAAAACGTCTGTATGTTCGTTTTCAGTTGTTCCCTGAATCAGCCCATTTATAACATACTGCGCCAGCGGCAATTGGTCGTTTACTTTTATGTTTCTCGTTTCGGGAGAAAGCTTTCCTGTCTGTTTATCCGCAAAATACAGTATAACCTCTTTTGTTTCGCCCGTGTTTGTGTCTGTTGACAAGTTTATATCGGCATCTGTCAGAAACTCAATCGGTTTTCCCTCCGATGTCGGTATATCGTTCTTCTCAACAGTAACCTTTACACTGTCTATGCCGTCAACACCGCAAAGAGTTTTTACCACCGCATATGCCGAAAGAACGTCTTTTGCCGTATCTCCGCTTATAAATCTGTAATTAAAATCAACAACCGCCTTATTATCCTCCAAGCGCTCGACCGAATTAATCTTTGTTTTTTTGTTGATTACAGGCTTATTTTTATCCGAGCCCTTTACAAGCATACCGAGTATTTCCCGTATCAATTCATCATTGTCCCTATAACGAACCGTCCGTTTTTCGCTGACAAGCGTAGATTCGCTGTCATTAAGAAAATATAATGTAAATTCACCCTTTACCGTGTTTCGGCTCGTCAGAACGGCAATCACCGTTGCCACAATCAAAATCGGCACAATAACCGAAACAGCAGAAATTATTTTTTTATTCATTTTCTATCTCCGTTCCGCTGTCATGGGCAGCACTACTATAAATACGCAGCCTCCGTCGCTCCCGTCGGCAATTTCAATTCTGCCTCCGTGCATAACAACCGCCTCTTTTGCAATCGCCAGTCCGAGACCTGTTCCGCCCGTTGTCCTTGCTCTTGAATCGTCGACACGGTAAAATCTCTCAAATACCCTTTCTCTTTCGCTTTCGGGTATTCCGTCTCCCGTATCTTCAATTCTTATTACCGCAAAATCATCGCGTCTCTGCAAGTCTATATATACATTTCCGCCCTCCGGCGTATACTTAACCGCATTGTCCGTTATATTGTAAATTGCTTCGTATATTTTATCGTAGTCAATTATAACAGGTCCTATTTCAACGTCTTTATACCTTTTTATTATATGAATACTTTTAGTGTCTGCCATTCCTTCAAGCTTGCCCGCAATTCTGTCAAGCATTGCCGATATATCGGTTTCCTCCAGCTTAAGCGACATACCGCCGTTGTCAAGCCTTGTAAGCACAAGCAAACGGTTCACAATTCTTGTCAGCCGGTTTACCTCCTCCGACATATCCGTTAAAAATTCCTTTATCATTTGAGGGTCGGTATCGGGCGCTTCAACAAGGCTGTCGCATATCAGCTTAATTCCCGCCATAGGCGTTTTTAACTCATGCGATGCGTCCGAGACAAACTTTCTTCGTTTTTCTTCAAGCATATTAAGCTCGTCGCACATATAGTTCAGCGTAGACGCCATTTGTGCCATTTCCAAGCTTCCCCTAACCTTTATTCTGTATTTAAAATTGCCTTTTGATATTTCTCTTGCCGCTTTTGTAAACTCTGCAAGCGGAGATGTTATTATATAGCTTAATCCGAATGACAGCATACCTATTATAATTACTATCATTGCGGAAAACACAATCAGGCTTACACTTGTACGGTTTACCGTATTATCTATACCGCTTATCGTTTTAGCCAGATATACTCCGCCCACAATGCCGCCGTTTTTTTCTACAGGAACAGCGACAGACATAAGCCTTACTCCGTTATCGTCCGTAATAATTTCCGCCTGCTCCCCGTCTATCGACTGTTTTAAAACGTCTCGCATAAATGCCTTGCCCGTCATTTCCGATTCACGGTTGGAATCGTATATAACAGTGTAAGCGGTATCGGTTACAACCCCTCTTATACCCGTTCCTGCAAGACTTCTGTCAACAACATCACTAAATCTTAATTCTGACAAATGTGCATTATCTGTCCATTGGTCGGATATTGTCATTGAAATCATATTTGCCTTGGCAAACATATCTACTTTTTCCGTATTATACAGATTATCACTGAGCAGACCTATAACATAAATGCACATCAAAACAAGCGTAACAACGATAACGCCGAAATAAGTCGCCACCATCATGAAACGCATTGATTTTACGGTAATTTTTATATTTTCCTTAATGTCAAGAATCCATTTGGGAATACTATTCTTTTCTGTAATAATAACCCACTCCCCATTTTGTTTTAATGTATGCCGGTTCTGCCGGATTGCTTTCAAGCTTCTCTCTCAGCCGTCTTATATGAACGTCCACCGTCCTTACATCGCCCGGATAATCTATACCCCACGCAATATCAAGCAGATTTTCTCTTGTGTATACCTTGCCCGGGTTCTTTAAAAACAGTTCAAGCAAATCAAATTCCTTTGACGTAAGCTCAACCGTTTTATCCTTGACCGTTACACGTCTGAAATTATAATCAAGCTTTATATCACCCGATACGATAACCCTGTCCCTGTCGCCCTTTGGCGCAGGATTTACACGCCTTAATATTGCCTTTATTCTCGCCGTAACCTCACGGATATTAAACGGCTTTGTGATGTAGTCGTCTGCGCCGTATTCCAGTCCGAGAATTTTATCTATATCCTCGCTCTTTGCGGTAAGCATTATTATGGGGACATTTGAAAACGTTCTTATTGTACGGCACACTGTAAAGCCGTCTATTTTGGGAAGCATTAAATCAAGCAGTATCAAATCAATCGTATCATCATGCGCAAGACGCACTGCCTCCTCTCCGTCAAATGCCGTTTCAACCTGATAACCCTCTTTTTCAAGATTGAATTTTGTTGCTTTTACAAGCAGCTTTTCATCGTCAACAACAAGTATTTTCATAGCTTCGCTCCCCATTTTGCCATATTGCGGCAACTCAAAAAATTATATACTTTAAAAATTTTCCCTTGCAACGCAGGGCATTTTGTTATATTATATAATAAAAACAAAATTTTTTCAACTACATTTTCAGAAAAAAAGGAGTTTTCTATGTTAAAATACAAAACAGCCGCTCTTATAATGGGTTTTATAA
>CAKSGG010000171.1 GCA_934454215.1 uncultured Clostridia bacterium | reverse complement strand
CAAATCGGCAGTCCATATACTGATATGCACGCTTTACCTCATACGAGCCTGCTTTTAAACTTCTATCGGCAAATACCATACCGTCACAGCAGAAATTGCCGTCGTGCGTCATTTCGCCCTTGAAATCTCCGCCGTACTTCGGCACACCGTCCTCAATAACGATGTGGTCTGCCCATTCCCACACGCAACCGCCTATCCAGTTAGGGTACTTATATACCTCCTCCCAGTAATCGCACACATCGCCGGGACCGTTACCCATTGCATGTGAATATTCACACATAAAATACGGCTGTTTCGGGAAATCTTTATTCTCCAGACGTTCTTTTATAACGTCAATTCTTTCGTACATTTTAGAAAAAATATCGGTCAGAAGTATTTTTTCCCTGTCCTTTTCCTCTTCGCCCATTCTTGATGCGTCCTCGCAGTGTACAAGACGTTTTTTATCCGTCCGACGCAAAAACTCTATCATTTTTTTATGGTTTGTTCCGAAACCGCTTTCATTTCCGAGTGACCATGAGAAAATACAGGTATGGTTTTTGTCGCGGTTATATGTCCTTTCCATACGCTCAACAAATGACTCCTCCCACTCGCTGCGGTTGCATATCCAGTCTGTGTTTCCCGTTGTGTCATAGCCGCAGCCGCCTGCTTCGCGGTTTCCGAATCCATGCTCCTCGCTGTCATTTTCAAGCATTACATAAAATCCGAGTTCATCGCACATATTCAAAAACTTCGGCGTGGGCGGATAGTGCGAGGTCCTGACCGTATTGATATTAAGCTTTTTCATAAGCTTCAAATCATTTTCGATATCCTCATCACTCATGCACCAGCCGTTTTCGGGGTGGGTATCATGGTGATTTACACCCTTTAGCTTTACTTCCGTGCCGTTTACCAAAAATTCGCAGTTTTCGCCTATTGTGTACTCTGCAAAACCGATTTTTTGCGTTATTATCTCGCCCTTGTATTCAAATTCAAGCGTATACAAATACGGCTTTTCCGCATTCCACAGTGTCGGATTGTCAACCGTAAACTCACAGTGTCCGCACGCATTTTTCATGTCCAATAAAGCCGTGCCGTCTTTAAGCGATACATCGGCAGTACCCTCAAAATCCACCGAAATTTTATTTTTATCGGTTATTATTTTAATGTCGCCGATGTGTCCCTCAGGACGTGACAAAACATACACATCACGGAAAATTCCGCTGAATCTGAAAAAGTCCTGATCCTCCATATAGCTGCCGCTGCACCATTTGCGAACCTTTGCGGTGACGGTATTTTTGCCGTCTTTCACAAATTCGGATATATCAAATTCCGCCTGTAAATGGCTACCCTGCGAATATCCGGCATAGCTTCCGTTTATGTAAATTTCAAGGCATGACGACACACCCTCAAACACTACGTAATGTCTGTTGCCCGAATTTATCACCTCAAATTCGCGTTCATACACACCCATCGGGTTCTCGTCTGGAACATAAGGCGGATCAACCGGATATGGATAACACGAATTTGCATAGTTAGGTGCTCCGTAGCCGTGCAGCTGCCAGCATGACGGCACGGGAATCGTATCCCATGCTTTTTCCACGGTGTCCTCTTTCCAATCACAGTCATAATATTTAAAGTTCCATACACCGTTTAAAAGAATATATGCTCCTTCATTTTCGGGAATATAATAAGCCCTCTGCTTCATTCTGTTTTCGGATATACGGTTTAAATCTTCGTATCTTCTCATAAAAAATCCCCCGTTGTAAATAAAATAAGGTGATGTTCTGCAAATCAATTGCAGTATGTATATCTATTCATTTGCTTTTAATATCCTATTGTACGTTTCTTAATAAGAAATAAGCTTTTGAGCCTCTTCGGCATTTTTAAATTTGCCGCAAGAAATCATTCCAAACAATGCCGCTCCTACCGCAGCTTCTTCAAGGTGTTTCGGAATTTTCATTTTTGAATTAAACATTTCTTCAAAAATTTTAACAAGTGCTCCGTTCTTTCTTATTCCATTGCCCGAACCCACTATGCCGATTTTGCTGACCATCATTTTCTTATACATGTTCAAAAGTTCATCTGCCATTCCGCAAAGTACGCCATAAGTAAGTGCGGACGGTGTAAAGTTTTCAGTTGTTATCCCTGATATACCACCCATAATTTCAGAATTTAATCTTGTGCCGGCAAAGCGTGTATCAACCTTAAAAATGCTTTTAGTTTTTCTTTCAAGCATATCATTCATAATTTTATATACCGTATCATCATCAATTTTTTTTACATAACTAAATGCCTCAGAGTAAAAATCTTTAAGTAACGAATATGCTCTGCCACCGCAAAGTGCTGCACCAACAAGAAGGTACTTTCTATCAAAATACGGTCTTGTCTCTATTCCTTCACTATCTGAAATTTGATCTGAAATAACCGAAATTTGACTTCCTGTTCCTATATTCACCAATACATCATTTTCATCTGCAAGTGTTGAAAAAACGCTTGCTTGATTATCGCCTATTGCAACGCTCACAGGTATCCCCTTATACTCACCAACAATACGGTAATCAACTGCAACCTCTTCCATATAATCATAATTAAACTTATTGTTCAATAAATCATAGCAGCCAAAGCTTGCCGCATCGCTTGAGTGCAAAACAGGTTTTAAAAGTCCACAAATTTGCATCACAAAATAATCATGAATTGTGCAGTAACTTACAGCACTTTTGGGTTTTATTCCGTTTTCTGCATTATAAAAATCCGTAACATTGCCATAACCCGAAAAGCTGTTTAAATATTCCGCATATGTAGTATCTATATAGGGCAGATTACCTCGTCCATCTTGCCATGTATACAGAGAGCTGACAGCCTTTCCGTTTGTATCTGTATAGACAATTCCATGCATCTGCCCTGTAACCCCTATAACACCCACATCACTGCACGCAGCTATCAGATTTTCAAGAATATCTGTTGCAACAATCATAATTTTATCAACCGACTGAATTTTTTCCCATTCGGCACAACCTTTGATAAATGCGTTGCTGTTTTTTGTAACGGACTTCTCAACGCAGCCTGTTGCGGCATCGATTAAGATGCCGCACACGCTTGTTGTTCCTATATCAATTCCTACAGCCTTCATCAAATCTCTCCCCTTAACAGCCTAATGTTGTTGAATTTAGATCAAGCCTTGTTATAATATCCTGCTGTATCTCAGGCGACAGGTCAAGAAAATTTACAAAAGTTCCGTGTATACGCATAATATAAACACCGCTTGGAGCATACTTTTCCGGGTTTGATAAAACCTTTCGAAGAGTTTCCGGAGTTGTTACATTTACATAAAGATAGAAAGGAGATACTCCTTTTTGCAATTCATTAAAGAAAAGAGGCTGTATTATATTATTGTAAAATTCAACACCTTTTTCATCATAGTCCTTACCTTTAAAGTATTTGGGATCAATTCCCAAATGCGATGCATATCCACCATTAAATTCATCAAACGGCAACTTCATATTTGAAAGCATTCTGAAGCCGAGCCCGTTTGATGCCTCACCGTAGAGTGGATCAACACCGTAACCAAGCATATCACGGCTCCTTCTTCCATCCGGAGTTGCACCCACCCAATAGCCATAGGTAAGATGCGTTGACGGTGATGAAAAGTCGGGGCGAAATGGATTTCCAAGATAATTCTTCTTTGTTCTCAACATTTCAGATACTCTTTTTGCAATTTCCTTTGCCTCATCATCTACAATTTTAATATTATTACCGAATTTCGGGCAAGATAAGAGAAACTCTCTCAGATTTTCATATCCAACAAAATTATTTTTAAGTGCATCAACAAGCATTTCTTTTCCGTCCGGATATTTTTTTTCAAACTCATCGATTGCAATAAATGAGTCGGCAAGCACAGTAAGACCGTGAACCAGACATCCGCTCCCATTATACTTTGTTCCTTGTTTTTTTGTATCCCGCATATCAGCACCATACTCCAAGCCACCCATAAAGCAGCTTAAAAACGGAACTCGTAGTTCTGCAAGTGCCGTTGATGCACCGTTCGCCGCTTTAACCATATTGTCACACACAATATCAAGAGTGCGGTAAAATGTTTCTCTTATGTTAGCAAGGTCACAGTCCTCGCATTCCATAATCTTTTCACCGGTTATTTCGGAATATCCACCGGTCAACACCACTTCAAGCACTTTCGGAAGATTGAGCCAACTGTTTGTTGTGTTTCCGTTGTCTTTACCCATAATAAGCGGCTCCTGGCAGCCTGCAACAGAATAGTCAGAAATATCTGATTCGGCAACACCGTTCTTTTCGAGTATTTCAAACAGCGAATCATCATTAAACAGGGATGGGGTTAAAACACCGGGAGAAAAAAAGAATCTTCCCATTTCCTCGTAAAGTTTTTTGGGTGTATTTTTATGAAGTTTAACCGAGAGTATCGGCTGCGGTAAATTCATGTCATAATATGCGTCCAAAATTGCATATGACATAGTGTTTGTAAGATCATTGCCGTTATAATCTCTGCCGCTTATCAGTACGTTCTGAGAAATTGCCCAACTTCTGTCTCCAACGTTATAAAACACAAGGAAGTGTTTAAAAAGTTCTGCAGCCTCACTGCGTGAAAGCATCCCTCTGTATGGTTCAAATATTCTGTCCGCATTACCTACCGAAAGTGCATAGGGATTAGGTGCCTGTTCTAAACACATAATTTCCCAAAGAATAATATAAAGTTGAATAGCCTCATAGAGATTTTCCGCACCTTTGCTCGAAATCTTAACAAGAGTCTTCTCTAATAGTTCAAGTTCTTTTAACCGCTGTTCACTGCAGCTTTTCTTTTGCTCGTTTATTACGGCTATGTATCTTTCGGCAATAATTTTCACACCTCCAAGAGCTATTGCCGCAGCCTTGTAAAACTCACCTTCTTTTGAGTTCGCCTCAGCAATCATAGCATCAATTCCATGTTTTAACGCGTAACGAAAATCAGGAATAACATGCCCCGTTACCTGTTCCACAAAGAAAACAACCTCTTTGGTATAATTTTCCGCCTCACCATAGGTTTTGCCCAGCATCTCAACCATTTTTGTCTTTGAAGTAAAGTTTCGCACTTTATCTATTCTCTCTTTTGAAAACTCGTCATTTGGTTCTATGTCATTATATATTGCCATCGGGTCACAGTAACCTGAAAATCCCTCAACGGTAAATGATGGATTTATGAGTGCATAGCTTTTTGCAAACGCATCTCTCTGAACACCCGCAAACACAGCGTTTTCACTTAATGTAATAGGCAAATTTCTTAAAACTTCACAAAGCAGGTTTGCTTTTTTTACTTCCGGATCACAATTCGAATATTTCTCATCGGCAAGCATCTCTGTCTCTTTTGCAATAAACCAACCGTCAAGACGTTTTATTTCACGTTCTTCCCGATACAGTGCCTTTGCTTTTTCTGTAAGTTTTCCATTTTCATATGTATTGTAAATCATATATATCCTCCTTTTACGTTGTTACACATCTTAATCCGAATTTTTCAAAAACTTTTTTAAAGTTTTTAACCGTTTCATCAGTTACAAAACCGTCTGTTATCTTGTATTCTTCTTTCCACTTTTCCTTACCGTATTCGTGATATTTCAAAAATTCAAAAACCGTATGTTCGGTCGGAAATTTCGAAAAATATTCAGCGAAACACTCGGGATGTTCTGCATTAAAGTGTTTGATAAGCGGAATCCGAATATGATACTGTCTGCCGCTTTTGCAGATATTTTCATAATTCCTTTTTATCTGCTCCAAATCTACTCCCGTATATCTTTTTAGTGTATCACTATTGTAATGTTTAAAATCCATAATCAAATAATCAACGAATGGAAGAAGATCTTCTAAATGCATTGATGTACCATTTGTTTCGAGTGCTGTATGTATTTTATTTTCCTTAAGAGTCTTAAGCGTCAAAAGTAAATCCTGATAATCAAGCGTTGCCTCTCCGCCGGTAAAGGTAACACCTCCGTCTCCAAAAAACATAGGCTTGCAGCTTATTGCTTCTCGCACTAAATCATTAGGGGTATAAACGGTATAATCGTTATCAAATTTCATTCCTTCAGGGTTTGAACACCATGGGCAATGCATATTGCATCCTGCGATATGGTACACCAAACGATTTCCGGGACCATCTTGTCCAAAGTTAAAACCTTTATAAAATACTCTCATTATGCCTCCTTCTTGCGTACATTAATATAGCTTGCAGCTGATACCTCGGCATGATTTACAAGTTATACTCATTCTTATTATATATGAAAAGGTATCTTTC
>CAKSGG010000170.1 GCA_934454215.1 uncultured Clostridia bacterium | reverse complement strand
CTTACATTAAAATGAGAAACACTTTAAAAGTGTTTCTTATTTTTTTGCATTTTTATATTGACTTTATTGGATTTCTGTGTTATAATTTGTATATTGTTGGATTTAGTTGGAGGTAATTGCATATGCTGACAGATGAACGCAGAAAAATAATATGCGAAATGCTTGATTCTCAAAATGCAGTAAGCACCGTGAATTTAAGCAAAAAGTTTAATGTTTCAATCGAAACGATAAGAAAGGACTTACTGTTTCTTGAAAATAACAATAAATTATCAAGAGTACACGGCGGAGCTATGGCGCTCACAACGCAGAGACCGAATTTGGACTATGAGGAAAGACTTGATGACAATGTTAAAGGCAAACAGGAATTGTCAAGGCTTGCGGCAATGCTTGTACATAACGGAGATATTATATCTATTGACAGCGGCTCTACGGCAATAGAATTTATCAAAGCACTTATGGCACGTCTTGATACATTGACTATCATTACAAATTCTATAGATATTTTTGAAATTGCAAGAAATTTCAAGCATTTTAATATCCTCCTTTGCGGCGGTTATTTTATGCGTGAAGAAAATGCGTTCTACGGTACGTTTACTCTTGAAATGCTTGAAAGTATTCATGTAAACAAAACTTTTCTCTTCCCCAGCACCATTTCTTTGGAGAACGGCATATGCTCCTATCACGAGCAGCTTTATGAGGTTCAGAAAAAATATCTGAAAACAGGTGATGAAATTATCATTCTTGCAGACAGCGGTAAATTTGAAAAAAGCGCAATGCTGAAGCTGTGCGATATGAATGAAAAATATACCTATGTAACCGACTCGGGGTTAGGTAAAGAAATAAAAGAAATATACAAAAATAACAATATAAAAATAATAACAAGCGAGGACGATTTGAAATGAACAAAATAACTGACAGAAAAAGTGTAAATTCACTTGGATTACTCTTGATGATTACATATACAATAAGCTATCTTACGAGAATAAACTACGGCGCTGTTATTTCGGAAATAGTAACGGCAGAGCATATAACAAAAGCCGCCGCATCAATTGCTTTAACCGGAAGTGCGGTTACATACGGCGCAGGTCAGCTTATAAGCGGATATATGGGTGACAGAATACAGCCCAAAAAGCTCGTACTGGCAGGACTTATAACAACGATTCTTATGAACCTTGTTATACCGCTGTGCAAAACCACCGTTCAGACGACCGCCGCATGGTGCGTGAACGGACTTGCGCAAGCGTTTATGTGGCCTCCTATGGTAAAAATCATGAGTACACTTTTAAACAGTGACGATTATAAGAAAACAACCGCTAAAGTCGGCTGGGGCAGTTCAATCGGCACTATGGCAGTATATCTCCTTTCCCCGATATGTATACATTTTTTCGGCTGGCACTCCGTTTTTATACTGTCGGCGTTCTGTGCAATAGTAATGGCTGTTGTATGGCAAAAAAAATGCCCTTCAATTGAGGCAAATTCTTCCAAAAATTTCAAAACAAACGGAAAGTTCCCGTTTTCGATTGTAATTTTGATACTTCTTGTTGTAATTGCATTACAAGGTGCGCTGAGAGACGGCGTAACTACATGGATGCCGTCATTCGTAGCGGAATCTTTCAATTTAAGCAATGAAATTTCCATTTTAACAGGAATTATTTTGCCGATATTCTCAATAATAACATCATATATCACTTCGCAAATATCAAGAAAGCTGATAAAAAACGAGCTTATACTCGGCGGTACAATGTTCGGAATCGGCTGTTTATCAGCCCTCGCCCTTGCATCGTTCGGCAGCGGTAACGTTGTAACATCTCTTTTGTTCGCAGCACTGCTTTCGGGCTGTGTTCACGGCGTCAATTATACCGTAACCTGTCTTTGCCCGCCTAATTTCAGCAAGTACGGCTGTGTATCATTTGCGTCGGGCTTGCTTAACTCAGGCACTTACATAGGAAGTGCAATTTCAACATACGGTATTGCCGTATTTGCCGATAACTTCGGCTGGGGCAGTACATTATGGCTATGGACTGCACTTGCAGCAATAGGCACATTATTATGTTTTTCAATAACAGAAAAATGGAAGCAGTTCAAGGATTAACCTTGAGCCGCTTCTTTTACTATATCCCCTACTCCGTCAAGCACTACCGTCGGACGGTATGCGTATTTTTTAAGAGTTTCCCGTGTAGAAATTCCCGAAAGAACAAGCACCGTAGACATACCGCTTTCCATGCCCGAAATAATATCGGTATCCATTCTGTCGCCAATCATTACAGCCTCTTTTGAATGGCAGTTCAGCATTTGCAAACCGGTTCTCATCATTAACGGATTCGGTTTTCCGCAAAAATACGCTTCTGTTCCCGTTGCCATCTCAATAGGCGCTGTCAAAGCTCTGCAAGCAGGTGCTATACCGTTTTCGATAGGACCTGACAAGTCCGAATTTGCACCTATTAATTTTGCCCCATTCAAAACAAGATTTGTCGCTTTGGTTATTGTATCTATATTATACGATTTTGCCTCACCTATTACAACATAGTCGGGATTTACGTCATTCATACAGATACCCGCATTATAAAGCGCATTTGTAAGCGCCGCTTCACCCAATGCGTAAACACTGCACCCCGGGGACTGCGCCTTTAAAAACTCCGCTGTTGCCAAAGCACTTGTATAAAAATGCTCCTCCGAAACATCAAGTCCCATGCGCAAAAGCTTTTGTTTCAGCTCATACGGAGTATAACTGCTGTTGTTTGTCAAAAACAAAAATTCCTTTTTATTGTTATTAAGCCATTTAATAAACTCTTTTACTCCCGGCAATACTTTGTTTCCGTGGTATATTACACCGTCCATATCGCATATGAACCCTTTTTTCTCATTAAAATTTATCATTTTTTTCTACCTCATTATCATATTTTTGTATCTGATTTATTTTTCGCAGCCATATACGACTGTTCGTAAAAATACTCCTGTGAATTTATCGGTTCTTCCCCATTACTAATGATTTTATAACTTCCGTCAGATAACTGTGTCCGTGCCTTAACGTTATCGTTCATCATAATATTAAACATTTTCCGTATACGTTCTTTTAAATTATCAACATATACAGGCGCCGCAACTTCAACTCTGCGGAGTGTATTTCTTGTCATATAGTCCGCTGACGATATATAAATTTTATCCCTGTCAGAAGTACCGAATATATAAATTCTTGAATGTTCAAGAAATCTGCCTACAATACTTCTTATTTTTATATTGTCAGTTTTCCCCTCAATACCGCTCAAAAGACAGCATATTCCTCTTACAATAAGCTCGATTTTTACTCCCGCACATGACGCTTCGACAAGCTTGTCTATAATTTTTTTGTCCGTAAGCGAATTTATTTTTACTCCTATATAGGCGTCTCTTCCGTTTCTCGCTTCGTTTATTTCGTCATCAATCATGTCCAATATAGGCTTCTGTAGACATTTGGGAGCGACAAGCAAATGCTTTGAAGATTTCACCATATCCCCTATTAAAATCTTCCGAAATACTTCTGCCGCCTCCTTGCCTATACGTTCGTCCGAAGTAATCAGACACAGGTCTGTATACAGTCTCGCAGTATTTTCATTATAATTTCCCGTTCCTATCTGCGTTATATACTGTATTCCGTTTTCTGTCTTTTTCGTAATAAGGCAAAGCTTTGAATGAACCTTTAATCCGTCAATACCGTAAACAACATGACAGCCTGCATCTTCCAGCCTTCTGCTCCATTCAATATTATTTTTTTCATCAAACCTTGCTTTCAGCTCAACAAGAACATCTACCTGCTTGCCGTTTTCTGCGGCCTCTGCCAACGCCTCAACAACCTTTGAGTTTCTCGCCAAGCGATAAAGCGTCATTTTTATTGTATAAACGTCGGGGTCTCTTGCCGCCTCCTGCAATAATCTCAAAAACGGACGTATGCTCTCATACGGATATGACAGCAATATATCTCTTTTTTGAATCTGAGGAATCATAGGCTCGTATATGCTTACAGACGGTGACTGCTGCGGCATACGCTTTTCAAAAAACAGCGATTGTTTTCCTCTCAGCAAATCCTGTATTTTAAAGACAAATGACAAATCAAGCGGTGATTTTGAATAAAACACCTGTTTCGGTTCAACCTCGCAATATCCGCAGAGCTGTTCCAGCATTTCCGAATTTATGTTACGAGTTAATTCAAGGCGAACAGGCGCAAGCTTTTTTCTCAGCTTTACAACCTGCTCCATCTGGTCTCTGTAATTTAAGTCCTCGTCATAAACCTTATGAACGTCAATATCAGCATTTCTTGTCACCCTCAGCAAAGATTTTTCATGTATTTCATAACCCTCAAATACACTTGATACAAAATGCAGAATAAGCTCCTCCAAAAGCATGTATGTATTTTCCATGCCCGGAACCGATATCATTCTCGGAAGAACTTCGCTGTCACACGGAATAATTCCGAGCTTTTTCTTGCCCTTTTTTTCAAGAACCGCAAGCGCATAAATATATCCGTTTTTCAAAAACGGAAACGGTTGCTTTCTTCCTACAATCATCACCGATAGCAGCGGAACTATTTCCTGCATATAATAGTTTCGGATATATCTTGCGTCCTCCTTGCTCAGTGATTGAAAGCGTACCAGCTTTATGCCGTAATTTTCAATTTTCTTCATTAAATCAAAATAAGTTTTGTCTTTTGTTTCATTTAAAATTTTAACCTGCTTTAATATTTCATCTATCTGCTCATCGGAATTTAGATTTGTTTTATTTTCTCTTGCGTCATCATTCAAGAGCCGTTGGTCTTCAAGCGAGCCTACACGAACCATAAAAAATTCATCAAGATTTGTCTGATATATTGACAAAAAAGATAACCTTTCGCACAAAGGATTATTCTCATCGTGTGCTTCTTCAAGCACACGTTCATTAAATTTCAGCCATGATATTTCACGGTTAATATAAATTCCCCTTATTGTTTTTATTTTTTTATCATCCTTCAATTCGGAATACCTCCTTTCAGTCTCCGAAGCAAACTCCTATTTCCTTAGCCTGTGCTATCATCTCATTATCAAGAGGAACCGTTTTTAATTTTCCCGCAATCTCGGACAGTGCAACGGCAGTTACTTCATCTCCGTGCAGAGCAACCATTTTACCGTAATCCTTTTGCATAACAAGCTCCGCCGCCTTTATTCCGAAACGTGTAGCAAGAACTCTGTCATAATAATTCGGCGCACCGCCTCTTTGAGTATGCCCCGGAATGGTAATTCTTACCTCTTGGTCAACAAGCTTTGACAGCTCATCGGCAATTTCGTATGATATTGACGGATAATTTGTTTCAAGCCTTTTTTTCTTCAAATCCTTTTTCTTTAATTCTGCGTCCTCTTTTGATACAGCACCCTCCGCAACAGCCAGTATTGAAAATCTTTTTCCTGCCTTGCTGCGTTCTTTCAATGCCTTTGCCACGATGTTTATATCATATGGAATTTCGGGAATAAGAATAACGTCGGCACCGCCCGAAATTCCTGCATAAAGAGTCATCCAGCCTGTTTTATGTCCCATTATCTCAACAATAAAAACTCTGCTGTGCGAGGTTGCCGTCGAATGAATATTATCTATGGCTCTGTTAGCGACTTCAACCGCACTGTGAAATCCGAAAGTCATATCCGTACCCCATAAATCATTATCTATGGTTTTGGGCAATGATACAACATTTACACCCTCGCCGCTCAGCAGATTTGCTGTTTTCTGTGTACCGTTTCCGCCAAGAATAACAAGGCAATCCAATCCCCATTTTTTATAATTTTCTTTCATTGCCGCAACCTTGTCCAATCCGTTTTCATCGGGTATGCACATTTTTTTGAACGGCTGACGGGACGTGCCTATAATTGTACCGCCCAAGGTAAGGATTCCCGAAAAATCCAATTTTTTCATTTTTTTCATATTACCGTAAATCAAACCCTTGTACCCGTCAAGTATTCCGTAAATTTCTGTTTTTGGGTCTTGCTGATATAATGCCTTTGCAACGCCTCTCATTGCCGCATTCAGGCTCTGACAATCCCCGCCGCTTGTGATTAATCCAATCTTCATTTTCGTATAATCCTTTCATATATTTATTTTTATTATTATACCACATTTTATGTTAATTTTGCAACCGAAAGCATGTAAATTCTATGTAAATTTTTTTAACATATGTAAAATTGATAATATTTTATTTTTTAATTGACTAATTTTTCAAAGCTTTGTCAAGTGTTTTTTCATAATAAAATATTCGGCTTATCCATGCGGTTTTCGTTATACATATTCGATACGTTTTCATATTTGACATACTTTTGACATACAAAATACCGAATAATACGATTTTGACTTATTTCAAGTAATTATCCAGCTTTTCAA
>CAKSGG010000169.1 GCA_934454215.1 uncultured Clostridia bacterium | reverse complement strand
CTATGTGGATACAGTAGGTAGAAACAAAAAGGTAATAGAAGAATATATAAGGAATCAACTTGAAGAAGATTTTGCCCGAGACCAAATGAATATCAAAGAATACTTTGACCCGTTTACGGGTGTCAAGAATAAGTAAGCAAAAAACAAACAGCCGCACGTGAGCGGCTGCTTGAGGTAGTAATGCGTTGTCACACTTCTATGCCCCTTTCAGGGGCTTAGCCAGTAGGCGCCCTTTATAGGGGCTGTGCAAACCACTAGTTTACCAGTGGTTCTGATTATATTGCCTTACAGCGAGTCCTATTCTTTCACAGTGATATATATACAATCACCCTTTTGCTGCAAAGTGGAGATATTGTGGCTGTAAAAACAGTTTTTCTCATGGCAGTGTATTGTTTGCGCAATTAAATTGCGAGTTGCGTTAAATCCGGCTGGGATAAACGTCCCTCAAAACATTACACAAAGGCTCCGCAATAAACAGAGAAATAGAAGATAAATAAAAGTGAAATGAGGATTTTTATGATGACATTCCATTCCTTATAAATCCACATCAAAAAAATGCCTATCGGACTGATAAAGAATAACATTATGACAATAAACCATGTTTTTTTGAAAAATGTGGGCCTATTTGGATTATTATCCCCGGTATTATGGCGGATTCCTGCGTCAACGTCATAATCTGATTTTTCCTGATGCTCTGCGATGCCGTCGATTCCGGCTGTTTCAGAAATATGGCTTGAATTATGACCGCTCTTTGTGCCTGTTTTTTCGACATCAGCATACGGTGATTTTGCTCCGGAAATTTTCTGAGTTGAAATTCCTGATTCTTTTGGTTTGTTTGGGCGTTGGGCTGTTGTAGTGTAGAAAGAATTTTGTTTACGGAGTGTATCAATGGTATTTATTAGCTTTGATACATTTTTTGTAATCCTACTAAATCTAAATTGTTTCATGTTGGCCTCGATTTATTTTTTTCTTTTTTTCTTCGACTTATGTACAGCGGCTCCGGCAATTGTGGCTCCGGTCGCTGTTAAAAAGCCGGTTGCGATTGCACCACTACTCGCGCCGCTTGAAGCTGAGGATGAAGTTGTTGCAATTTCCGTTGACGGCTCTGTCGAAATAACTGTGCTGGGCTGTGTTGTAGTGATATGGTGGGTTGTGGTTACTGTGGATGGTTCGGTTGTGTAGATTTCAGTGGTTGTTGCATGAGTGGTAGTTGTGATAGGTTCGGTTGCGGCGTTACTAAGTTGAACACTGCTGCTGTGTGATGCGTGCTTAGCCGTTGTGACGTTGCTGTGCGAGCCGTGGGAACCATGGTCGCTGTGTGATGTATGTTTAGTTGTTGCTACATTGCTGTGGGAACTGTGAGAGCCGTGGCTCGAGCCATGGCCTTGAGATGAAGTGTGGGAAACATGTGATCTATGATATGATGTTGATGAATGAGAACGATGTGAAGAGTGTGACTTGTGCGCAGCAACGTCTAAACTCGTGAGTATACTAAACAAAACCACAAGAGAGCCAACAGTTAAGGCTTTGCTTCTTGTAATATTGCCTTCCTGGTCGTCTATGAAATTCAGGATTTCTTTTTTGATTTGGGGGAATTTTTTACTGTCCATACTTATACTCCTTTATATCCATGTCTTTAATATATCTAATTTTTTCCCATCCTGCAAAGCTTCGAAAATGGTGTCAAAAATTCCTTTATAAATTTCGCATTTATAATTGTTAGGTTCTTTAGTGTAAATATCTTTTGATAAAGCGAGATTGACAACCGGACAAGTACCGCAATAGGGATTATATACACAGTCGCTGCAGTTCGGTAAAGATTCCAGAGTGCTGGAAATACAAGCAGCTTTGCAATTATTGCTGTTCATTAATTCATCATATGAGTTGTCAACGGTTCCGAGTTTAAATGAGTCATCTCCCATTTCTGCCAACATTCTTCCCTCGTCACAGGTGAAAATGTTGCCATCGTAGTAATATGCTATTTGTCCGACTCCTGCGCCGCAAGGAGAGCGAAGTTCCATATAATTTACAGGTACACCCGATAAAATCTTTGAAAGCATTATTGCGGCATGACCTTCTTTGATAAAATTACCTTTTATGTTATTTTCAATAATATAATCGAAGCACGCTTTGTAAAAATCAATAAATTCAGCGGGGGTATAACCAATTTCCTGCCAATCGTTGGCCGCACAGCCAAGAGGGGTTAAATTTCTGATAAACACACTCGGCAAACCCAGAGAGATATACGTATCAACTATTTCTTTGGCCTTTGCTAAGCTTGCTCTTGTTGTGGTCTGGATTGCACCATATTCTATGTTGTTGGATTTCAGTAAATCAACACCTTTTAAAACATCGGAATATGTACCCATACCGTCTCGGTATGTTCTGTTTTTGTTATGCAAGAGTTCATTTCCATCGAGCGATGTTGATATACCTATGTTATGATTTTTCAGAAATTCAATCATTTCCGTAGTTAAAAGTGTTAGATTTGATACAAGGTTGAATTCAATTATCTTGTTTGTGTTTTTTGATTTAGTATATTCAACAATATGCTTAATTACATCAAAATTAATTAAAGGCTCACCACCTTGAAACTCAAAACTTAAGTATTTCCCGGGGGAGGATAACGCAATATCAACAGCTTTTTGGGCGGTGCTTTCCGACATCATTCCATTTGGAATACACTTACCGCTTTGCGCCTGGCAGTACACACACTTCATATTGCAGGCATTTGTAACAACAAAAATATGTAAACTCGTGGCGGAAAACAAATAATTTTTGCTGTCTCTGTAATATGGCTTTAGCAACTCTGAAAACGCTTGTGCAGAGCCATTGTAACAAAAGAAGTTCTCCGTGGCTTTTCTGCCGAAGTCGGAATTAAAATCCACATTGTTTGTTATCATAGATTTTAATTGGTCGAAATTTGTAAACATATATCTGCCAAGGTCATTTGTCAAAAGGTATTTATTGTTGAGCTTTTTAAAATTAAAATAATTAATCATGCTTTCACCTTATAGGTTTTAGATTTTCTTTTGCCAAACGAATGGTTCCGGAGAATATTCCGCCGCAAGCATCTCTAACAATACACTCATCACAGCATGTCGCATATCGTATTTTATATGGAGAAATGCTTTTTTCGCAAATATTCCAATATTTTTTGTCGACAGCACACAAAGGAAAGTTATATATTCCTACATCTATTCCCGACTCAATTAGCAAATCAATTCCTTGTTTTGATTTATTGAACGCTGATGGGTAATCAGTCCAAACACGTTCTTTGTTTACAGCTGCGTTTCCGGTCATTTCGAGCCCGATAAATTTTACACAGCTGACATTTGAAAATTTATTTAAAATTAAATACGCTATTTCAGTGATGAAATTCTCATTCAATTTACTGATGACAATGCGCAACTCAATTTTTGCGTTAACGGAGAGCAAGTTTTTTAAACCGGCGCATGTTTGGTTGAAAGCTCCGCTTGATTGAACAATATAATCGTGTGTTGCAGAATTGTATCCATGTAACGGAATTCCTAATTCTAAATTAGGCGGAGTCACTTGATTGAAAAGTTCGGTATACTCTTTACTACAAAAAGCCCTGCCGTTTGTCAGCAGTAAATATGATATTGCCGGTAAATTGTTTTTTAAAAAATCCAACAATTTAAACATGTCCTTTTTTATTAAAAAAGGCTCACCGCCCGTAATTGTAATATGTGCAGCATCAGGCGGTATGTGCTTTGCTAAATTTATTAATTGTGTTCCTGTATACTCTTCGTGCTCTTTTCTAATAGCTTCGGCGGTAGGACACATAATGCAATTTGAGTTGCAACGATTAGTTGCCAAAAGAGCATTGTCAAGCGAACTATTATCGTAATACTTATATGCGTTACCTAAACGACTGATTTCAAAAGCATCATATTCGCATGAATCGTTAAAAAGCGCAGCGGAATTATCGGTTAATTGAAAAGAAATATTTTCAGGGAAGAAAAAGATGCGGTTATTTATAACCATAATCGTATCAAGAGATTTTTCCAACAAGTCAACTTTTGCACTATTGGTCTTTGCCAATGAAACAACTCTGTATTTATCATCGTATTCACCCAATTTAATAATCATTAAAACCATACCCCTAAAATAATATAGCAAATTGTTCCAATAGAAATGAAGATGGCAAATGGTATTTTCGTTACAATTTGAACGGTCTCTGCCCCGTATTTTGATTTTTCCCATTTTCTTACAGCAGTTGCTTCGTCTTCGGAAAGTCGACTCCGTAAATCTTCGGTAGATGGCTTCGGAAGACCTTGCACTTTAGAATTTGTAAATTGAATAGTTGTTGCAAGTGATAAAATCATGCCCTTTTTAACCTGTGCTGTGTTGATTGTTTGATAGTTGTATTCGTCAATAAAAACTTTTAATAGAATAAACAGAATTGCAAGGGAATAGCTTATCAATGAAATTTTATCAATGATTGCCTGTTTAAAGATTAGTTTTATGATTATGCCGGTAACGATTGCAACAATAACTATATACTTATTTCTTAAAAAATTTAAACCGCTTATTATAAGAACTAAACAAGCATTAATAAGCAATAGGTATAGTTTAGACAAGCTTCCGAAAAAATGTATAATTATAGAATTGATTAAGGTGATGTAAGCAATACAGCTTACCCACTTTCCGATTACAAGATGTGCTTTTATCGCGAAATGTTTTATATTTAACTTCTTTTTTCTTTTGATAAACAAAAAAACGGAATTTAATAGAAGAAAGACATAGTTAATCGAAAAAGTGATTCCTAACATTAGCGGTAGTGTAATTTGTGAATTCCGTGATGATATATACATTGAATACGGAACGAGAAAGCAGATTGCAAAAACCAACTTGCAATCTCCGCCGGCCCAAAAGTGAAAAGCATATAGCAGTAAAGCAATTAAATCGACAATAATTATATTTAAGAGTTGAACAACTATATTTTCGGACGAAAGAACCAACCAATCTACAGCATTTAAGACGATTCCGAGGATTGTTGAGATTGCAATTACTTTATTTTGTACGATGCCGTCTTTGATATCGGTTATTGATGTATATATGCAAAGAGATACCAATAAAATTAGTTTTAATATATCGATAATCATATAAGCGAGTCAGTGTTAATTAAATCAATTAAATAGTTTTCAAATTCTTTTTTTGTTTCGGTCATTCCATATGTACAGTTGTTGAACTCGCAAATATAATATTTATTTTGCTCAAAAAGTTTAATGGAGCATAAAGAAGAAAAAGCCTTAATAGCGGTTAAAATCGTAATTTTTGGGTACATACATTTGTTTAAAAACAGTTTATTCATTTGCTTCGAACCAATCTTTCAATACAGAATCAATATCAACATCAGCTTCAATATCGTCTTCAACGGTTTCGCTTTCTTCCATATTATTTATAACTGTTGATGCAAGTGCTCTTGCGACAGTTAATTTTCTTAAATCCTTTGTTTGTCTATAGACCTCATATCTTGCAGCTTGACACAGCATTTCATTTTCAAAGTCCAAATAATTAAACGCATTGCCATCCTTAAAATCAATGTTAACTATATAATAATCACCAATCTCATCAAGGTGGATATATGCTTTGTCTGTAAAATTGTATGCACTTTTAATTAGTACTGTTTTGGGATAAAAATTTTTGTTGAATTTTAATTCCATGTGAATATTCCTTTATTTGTTAAGATATTAACATAATAACATACAATTCAACAAAAAGCAAATAAATAAAAAAATTGTTGTTGATTGCTTTGTGTGTGTAAAAATGATGTAACACAAAAAAAGAAAAGAAGCGACTTCAAAACATGGTATAGTTGATTTGCTGAAAATTCAACCAAAGAAAGAAGTGCTTTTCATAAATATGATAACACAAGAAGCAAGAAACAGTTAAGCAAGCAAAAAACAAATCTGCGTTGTAAATTGATGCAACTCATTTTAGCAAAAAATAAAGCCATATCTGTTTACAACGCAGAAGTTTGTTTGTGCAAAATATGAAGAAAACCCGTAAAATAGACAATTTATTACATGTTTTCTCGAATTTAAAACTACTATGATAATTGTAAGGTAATCCTTACAATTCAGATAGAGAAAAAGCTGTTTCAGCAATGTGTTTAATGTTTTTGGGAACCCAGGGTTTTTGTAAACTAACACATCCTGCAAATGTATAATCCTCAATTATTTCAATGGTATCTGATAAATATACTTTTGTTAAGGATTTGCATCCATTAAACGTTCCTTCGGATATTTTTTAAGATTAGATGGAAGATGAATACTGGCAAGATTTGAACAATCGGAAAATGCGTAAGTACCGATTTCTAACACTTAGTTGTTTGCTGTTCTCGTCATCTCGTTTTTGATGTTTCCGTATAATAAGCAAAAAGCAACTCAAAAGCAAAGTGCAGAGTGGCGTGCTGCAATAGCTGTCTTTGCACTACTTTGTTGTTTTGTTAGAGTTTATTATATTGTTGTCTTAT
>CAKSGG010000168.1 GCA_934454215.1 uncultured Clostridia bacterium | reverse complement strand
ATGGTTCTTGTTGACCCGGGAGAGCTTTACGAAATCAACGAAAACCCCGGTTCGGCGGACAATCCGAACTTTATGTCAATCGGATATACGGCTTACGGCGAAGTGACGGATACTCAGGAGGGCTGGGTAAGATATAAGACAATGTTTGTAAAAAGAGAGGACGACGGTAGCGTAGAGCGTACAACGGTACAGCGTGCAATAAAGAACGAAAACAGCGTATACATTATTAACGTCGGAGCAGGCAGTGCAGAGGTGAAAAAAGGCTCGGCAAGCGACATTGCTTCAGGTGATAAATGCTTTATTCATGCAAGAGACAATCATTGCTGGTACATGGCGGTTATACGAGATGAATAAAGGGAGGAACAATGCAATGATTTGTGAATTTTGCAGAGAAATAGGATTTACGCAAGAGGCGGAAAATGTATTTGCGGACGCATTTGATAAACTGAAATCCGATGATGAGCTGTTCGGTAAAGTATGCGGAGCGATGGACGAATATTTTATGAAAGAAACGCTCTTTTATGAAAATGTTCTTAATGAAGTTTCAAAAAAGCTTGGTATAAGTATTTATACAATTAATATGGTATTTCTGATTATGTGCGCAAAGCCGCTCAGATATATGTTTTACATAAAGGGTTATTCTGATGAATTATATCTGAATACAATGAAAGACATGATTTATAAGGCTGACGAGTGCAGAAAGCTTTACGGAGTTTGGGGGACGTTTGTATTGGACTGGTACAGATTCTTCTGTAAGTGTAATGTGTTTGCGCTCGGACGGCTGCAATTTCAGGAAATATCCTCGCCTGTGGATTATAAGGATATAGTTAAAAAAGGAGACAGAATTATAGCAACTCATATACCATCAGGCTCACCGCTTAAAATTGAGGACGTTCATAAGTCGTTTGACGAGGCTTATAAATTTTTCGGCGGCAATGGTGAAAAAATGGTGTTTAGCTGCCATTCATGGCTGCTGTATCCGCCGCAGTATGAAATGTATGCCGAGGGGTCAAATCTCAGAAAGTTTTATGACATATGGGACATTACAAATGTTGAAGAATCAAACGGGAATTTCTGGAGAGTATTTTATAAGCCGGAGGGGTATGACTTATCAAAAATAGTTCCGGAAACAAGCCTTGCGAAAAAGCTGCTCGAATATCTGAAATCGGGCGGAAGTATGGGATTTTCAAGGGGAATTTATGTATATTCTCCGAGTAAATAAATGCGCAATTTCGGAAAATGCACGTTTTTTTATAAATTGTTGCGGAGCATTTGCAGATAATGTGGGATATTTTAAAAATAGAAGCTTGTATTTTGAAATGCGGTATAGTATATTAAAATTATCAACTAAGCAGAAAGAGGTTACGACATGAAAAATAAGCGGCGCATCTTACAGCTTTCAAACACTCGAAGTATACATATACGTCGTCGTGTTTTCAAACTGTAATCTGGCTTGCTTCTTTTCCATGTTAAATTTATACCGCCGACGGCGGTGGAATGGAGGATTTTTATGAAAAAGAATTTGAAAAAAGCGGGAGCGGTTACACTTGCGGCAGCTCTTGCGGTAACAAGTCTTGCGGGCTGCGGTTCGGGAAAAAAGACAGGAAGTATTGACACGGGAAAAGCAAAGTACGGTACGGAGTATCCGCTGGAAACAAACGGCGATAAGCTTTCGTTATGGATTATAAACTCGGTTCACAACGAGTATAAGTCATATCAGGATATGCCGTTTTTCCAAGAGGTGCAAAAACGTACGGGCGTACAGCTTGATATTCAAGGACCTACGGGCGGTCAGTTTGAGGAATCGTTTAACCTTATGATTGCTTCGGGAGAGCTTCCCGATATAATCATGTATGACTGGGGCGACAAAAAGGTTGCGGGAGGCCCTGCAAAATATATCAAGGACGGGTACATAATAGGACTTAATGACGTTATTGACGCATATGCGCCGAATCTGAAAAAAATTCTGGAAGAAAACCCCGAGCTTGATAAGGCGGTTAAAACGGACGAGGGAGATTATTATGTTTTCCCGTATCTTAACCTTGAAAAACCGGCTGCATGGGCAGGTCCTGTTGTAAGAAAGGATTGGCTTGATGATTTGGGTCTTGCGGTTCCCGAAACTATAGACGATTGGCATACAATGCTTACGGAATTTAAAAATAAAGAGGGTTCGACGTCACCGCTGATTTATTCGGACTGGATGATGGAATCTACGGGATTTTTAAGCGGAGCTTACGGAACACAGCAGGCTTATTATCTCAATGAGAATAAAGAAATCGAATACGGTCCGGCAACGGAGAAATGGAAAAACTATCTCGAAATGATGCACAGTTGGTATCAGGAGGGACTTATAGACAAAGATATTGCAACGATTGATACCGCAACAAGCCAGTCAAAGGCGGTAAGCGGCAAGAACGGAGCATTTCTCGGCAGCGGCGGTCTTATGGGTACATATATTCCGCTGATTGAAAAGGTTAATCCGAGTGCGAAATTTATAGGCGTTCCTTATCCGACGCTCAACAAGGGCGAAAAACCTGAATTTGGTATATGTGACTTGAAGTATTCGGGCTGTATGTCATCGGCTATTACGGCGGACTGCAAAAATGTTGAGCTTGCGGCTAAGTTCCTTGACTATTTCTATTCGGACGAGGGAAGAATGTTTGCGAATTTCGGAATAGAGGGCGTTACCTATAATATGGTAGACGGCTATCCTAAGCTTTCGGATATGGTAATCAATTCGGGCGATATTCAGAATGAAATGGATAAATACACAAACGCTCAGTTCAGCGTTGTTGACCCGAGATATTATGAGCAGAGAATGGTTTATGACGAGCAGAAAGCGGCAATCAAGACATGGGCCGATACAAATGCAGAGGCTCACAGACTTCCGCTTCTTCTTCCGACAACGGAGGAGGCAAACGACATTTCAAAGTATACGACGGAGATTGAAACGTATGTTAATGAAATGCTTATTAAATTCATGATAGGTACGGAAAGTCTTGATAATTATGACAAATATGTAAGTCATCTCAAAGAATTGGGGCTTGACAGGGTTTTGGAGATTTACAATAACGCATATAAGCGCTATCAGGAAAGATAGAATTTGGAGGAAACAATGGTGCAGATTGCAAAAAGACAGGCGGCTGACGGAAAATCATTTACGGAGAGAGTGAAAAAGGATTTCAAAAAGAATAAGGTAAAGTATCTTATTATTGCGCTGCCGGTATTGTTTTATATAATGTTTTATTACGTTCCGCTTTACGGTGCGATTATAGCCTTTCAGGATTTTTCGCCGCGTTTGGGTATTATGGGGAGCGAATGGGTAGGTTTTAAGCATTTTATTGATTTTTTCAAAAGCCAATCCTTTGAGAGAGTGCTGAGAAATACATTTTTGCTGAGCGGGCTGGACATTCTGTTCAGCTTCCCGCTCCCGATTATATTCGCAATTTTGCTTAATGAGGTAAAAAACAGATTTTTCAAGCGCACAATTCAGACAGTGTCGTATATGCCGCATTTTATATCACTTGTTATAGTATGCAGTATGGTGAAAAATTTCTGCGCTTATGACGGCGTCGTAAACTGGATTATCGCAAAGCTCGGTATGCAGCCATTTTCCATACTTCAAGAGCCGAAAGCTTTTAAATACGTTTATGTAATATCAAATATATGGCAGGAAATGGGCTGGAACAGTATATTGTACATTGCCGCTCTTACGGGAATCAATGAAGAACTGTACGAGGCGGCGTCGCTTGACGGAGCGGGCAGGCTGCGTCAGGTATTCCATGTTACGATACCCGGAATTATGCCGACGATTATGATTATGTTTATATTGAGAATCGGTCAGGTTTTGAGCGTGGGCTATGAAAAGATACTTCTTTTGTACAATTCGGCTACATATGAAACGGCGGACGTAATAACTACTTATATATACCGAAAGGGCTTGCAGGATTTTGACTGGAGCTTCTCGGCGGCTGTCGGTCTTTTTAACTCCGTTGTTAATTTTACGTTCCTTGTTGCTGCAAATCAAATCAGCAAAAAGACAACGGAAACAAGCTTGTGGTAGGGAGGATAAAGCATGAAAACAACATTTAGCAGAAAAGTATTCTGCGTAATCAATTTTATAATTATGACGGGCGTTATAGTTACCTGCCTTTATCCGATTCTTTATGTGTTGTTTGCATCGTTTTCCGATGCGGCTCTGCTGATGAACAATTCGGGTTTCTTGCTTAAGCCGGCGGGTTTTTCGATTGACGCATATAAAGCGATATTTTCAAACAATGTTATTCTGAACGGATATAAAAATACGCTGTTTATACTTGTGGTCGGAACAAGCATAAATCTTGTCATGACGATTGCGGCGGCGTATGTTCTTGCGTCAAAGAATGTTATGTGGAAACCTGTAATAATGATGTTTATAATTATTACGATGTATTTTCAGGGCGGACTTATTCCGACATATTTAAATATTAAGCGTTTGGGGCTTTATGATTCGATATGGTCGGTGATTTTGCCGGTTTCGATAGATACGTTTAATTTGATTATTATGCGAACATATTTTATGTCGATTCCCGACAGCCTTCTTGAATCTGCCGACCTTGACGGAGCAGGGGATATAACAAAAATAATTCATATTGTTTTACCGCTTTCGGGTTCGGTTATTGCGGTTATGATTCTATATTACGGCGTTGCGCACTGGAATTCATGGTTCAATGCGACAATGTATATCCGTTCCAAGGACACACAGCCGTTACAGGTAATTCTGCGTGAGATACTTATACTGAACGAAACTTCGGCAATGTCGGGCGGCGACAAGGGACTGAATTTGAGCGAAACAATCAAATATGCGACCATAGTTATTGTTATGACGCCCATACTTCTGATTTATCCTATGTTGCAAAAGTATTTTATTTCGGGAGTTATGGTAGGAGCGGTCAAGGGCTGAATATATGCCGCTTTTGCGGCGGAATGGAGAATTTTAATGAAGAAAATATTGATTGCGGCAGCGGCGGTTATGTGCTTTATGGGAACAGCGTCGTTTGCAATGGATATAAGCCGCAGTGACGTAAATGCCGATATAAGCGGTACGGCAGCGGCAGAGAGCGATGTAAGGCTGAACGTTACGTCAAGTGACGGAGAACTTGTCTGGCTTGACAGCATTTTGTCAGACAGCGGCGGAAATTACAGCTTTACAATGTCATTCCCATTTGAAGATGAAACAAAGGAATATATTGTTTCCGTAAATGCGTCAGATACACAGACAGTAAAAATTGAGGGAACGAATGAAATTGCAAAGCTGTTTAAAGCGTGCAGTGAAAACGACTTTGATTCGTTTGTACGGACGTATGCCGAAAGATTTGGACTTAATTATGAAGAATACCAAAAAATAAACGATAAAAAGACGGTGTATTCAATTTTCAAAGACTGTTCGGGAGAGGTTGCCGATTCATATTATACGGCACTGGGAATTGCTCTTATAAATATGAGCGGCAGAGGTGAAGTGCTTGATGCTTTGGAAAAGTATTCGCAGTATATAGCTAAGGATTACGGCAAGGATAAGGAGTCGATGAGCAAAAGTCAGCTTGAAAAATTTGCCGTAGCACTTTCGTCAAAGGATTATTATTCTCTTTCAGATTTTTCAAGCGCATATAAAAAAGCGCTGTCCGATGCAAAAACACCGTCAACCGACAATTCAAGACCGGCGTCGGGAAATGTCAGCGGAGGAAAGGGCGGAGCGGTAAATCCGCCGTCTCCCACTCAAAAGCCTGAAGATAATCAATCGGACGATGAACCGTTTTCAGATATTTCAGACGTAAGCTGGGCGCACGACAGTATAATAAGACTTTATAAAAACGGCATTATAAACGGCAAAGGCAACGGAATATTTGCGCCGAACGATATTGTAACCCGTGAGGAATTTACGGCTATGCTGATGAGGGTTTCGGGGCTGAAATACGAAAACGGAACAACATCATTTGAGGATGTTTTGCCCGATTCATGGTATGCTCAAAGCGTATGTGCGGCTGTTGAAAATGAAATTGTATTCGGCATATCCGAAAGTAAATTCGGAATCGGGAACCGTCTTACAAGACAGGATTGTGCGGCAATGTGCGCAAGGCTTTTGAAAAAATATAGAAAAGATACGGAAATTTCAGATGAAGTATTTGCGGACGATTCGGACATTGCCGATTATGCAAAACAGGGCGTTTATATTCTCAAAAAACTCGGCATACTTTCGGGAACGGGAGAGAATCGCTTTGAACCGACAGCAGTATGTACAAGAGCAATGACGGCAAAGATTATTGATTTATTAAGTGAAAATTTAAAATAACGTGAGAGGAGAGAATTATGCAGATACATAGAAAAACGGCGTGCTTTGTTACGGCGGCGGTAATGTCATTATCGGTATTTTCAAATATGAGTATTGCCGCCTATGCGCAAATGCAGCCGATTGTTTACGAGGCTGATATTAAAAACGGCTCGGACGTATTCGGTAGTGCCCAAAAGGCAACATTTAATTCGACAACGC
>CAKSGG010000167.1 GCA_934454215.1 uncultured Clostridia bacterium | reverse complement strand
CCCGTATCAGAATGCACAAACTCTATATTTTTACATTTGGGGCATATATAATGTGCGGGGAGCGAATTAACCTCCGTTATATCCGAAAGAAACGCAACAAACGACGAACCGACCGAGCCTCTTGAGCCTACCAGATACCCGTCGGACAGCGATTTTCTCACCAGCTCCTGTGCAATACGGTACATAACCGAAAAACCGTAGGTTGTAATCGAATGAAGCTCCTTATCCAGTCTTTCCTGTACCAGTTCGGGCAGAGGGTCTCCGTAAATTTCTTTTGCCTTTTTCAGTGAATCGTTTACGATTGCGTCCTTTGCGCCTTCTACCACCGGCGGGCATTTTTCTTTCGGTATCGGTCTGACATCTTCAATCATATCCGCAATTTTATTTGTATTTGTAACAACAACCTCATAAGCCTTTTCCTTGCCCAAATATTCAAACTCTTTGAGCATTTCATCCGTTGTTCTCAAATACAGCGGCGGCTGATTTTCCGCATCCTTAAAGCCCTTGTAATACATAAGAATTTTGCGGTAGTCCGCCCCCTCGGGGTCAAGAAAATGCACATCGCACGTTGCGCATACGGGTTTATTGTATTTTTCTCCGAGTGCTACAATTTTTCGGTTCAAATCCCTTAAATCCTCATCAGTATTCACATTCGGAAAATCCTCGGACGTTTTCATGTATGCGTTATTTCCTATCGGCTGAATTTCAAGATAATCATAAAAATCAACTATTTCTTTTATTCTTTCATCGCTTTCTCCGCCTAAAACCGCTCTGAACAGCTCACCCGCCTCACACGCAGAACCTAAAATCAAGCCCTCCCGCTTTTGCTCTATAAGACTTTTCGGCAGTCTCGGCGTTCTGAAAAAATATCTTAGCTGGGACTGCGAAATCATCTCATAAATATTTCGTATTCCCTTTTTGTTTTTAGCAAGCATTATGATATGAAACGCCTTGTTTTTCTTCGCCGCCGCACGCATATCATAGCACTCGTTCAATTCGGAAAGCGTACATTTCCCCTCATTTCTTAACTGCTCTATCATTTTTACAAATGCGTCTGCCGTTGCTTTTGCGTCATCTACGGCACGGTGATGATTTTCCAGAATGACATTCAGATGATTTGTTATTGTATCAAGCTTAAAATTGTGCAGAAAAGGATACATACACCTTGCCAGCATAAGCGTATCAAGATACGGAAATTCAAAATCCGTTCCCATATCCGCCGCTTTCTTTTTCATAAATCCTATATCAAACGAAGCATTATGCGCAACAAGCACACAGCCTTTACAAAATTCCTTAAATTTCGGCAAAATAATCTCAATCGGGTCAGCGTCTTCAACCATGTCATCGGATATTCCCGTCAGCGCCTGAATTTTTTCGGGAATCGGCATATTTGGATTTACAAATGTTGACCACTTATCAATTATACGTCCGTTTTCTACCTTAACCGCACCTATTTCGGTAATTCCGTTTACCGTATTATCCAGTCCCGTAGTCTCTATATCAAATACAACAAACGGAGAATCTATCGTTTCATTCGTAACGCTGTATACTATTTTCTTGCTGTCGTCCACGAGATAGCCTTCCACGCCGTACAGCACTTTTATCTTTTCATTATTATTTGAAGCGTGCATACCGTCGGGATACGACTGCACCACACCGTGGTCGGTTATTGCAATTGCCTTGTGCCCCCAGTAAACAGCTCTGTTTATTAAATCATTTGTAGATGATACTGCGTCCATTGCAGACATCTGCGTGTGCATATGCAGTTCAACTCTTTTGACGGGAGCATTGTCTTTTCTGACAGGCGGAGCCTCAACCTCCGCAATATCCCTCGCCATGACGATAACCTCTTTGGCATAATCGTCATACTGTGCCTGACCTCTGCATACTATATAGGTTCCGCCTTTTTTCAGTCCTGCCTTTATGGGTTTATATAATTTGTTGAAATCCTCGTCGGATTCGGTTTTCGGAATAAATAATTTTATTGTTATGGAATCGGTGTTATCGGTAACGTCCATTGTGATTAAATGAAACTGTTTTTCTGTTTTTTTAGACGTTATTTCTCTTTCGTCCAAAGAAAAAACCTTACCTGTAAACGTCACTCTGCCCGATTCCTCATTAATGGACTCAATCGCTGTTATAGTTTCATGAATTGCTTTTCCGCACAGCATATCGCTTACATTAGCCTCTCCCATGGTTTTCTTTCTATGTCTGACAGGCTGATTATCCTCCTGAACCGTTTCATGCTCTACAGTGTGATAAATCATCACATTATTGTCGGAAATTGCCTTTTTTTCGCTTATTCTGTAAACTATCTCGTTTAAATTATATACCGACTTAACCGCCGCAACAGCCCTTTGCGCCAAATCAGGCTCTGTTCCGTGTTCAAACAGAACACGCATTTTTCGGCTTACCTTTGATAGCTGTATCTTATCGACAACTACAGACCTTATTTCCTCACCCATTATATTCGGAAAAATACTTCCCAATTTAGGATTCATTTATTACCCTCCGTTTATGCACTTAAGGGGCTGCCGTATTTTTCGGCAACCCCATTGATTTTTATTTAAAATATTTTACTCCGGCTTCAAACAGCTTTTGGTCTTTGTCGCCCGGAACGTTAAAAGCTATGTTCTTTCCTATACGTTCGCTGTGTCCCATTTTTCCCAAAACTCTGCCGTCGGGACTTGTTATTCCCTCGATTGCCTCCGCCGAGCCGTTCGGATTCCATTCTATATCATACGTCGCTTTACCGTCAAGATTTACATACTGCGTTGCTATCTGACCATTCGCCGCAAGCTGTGCTATCTGCTCGGGCGAAGCAATAAATCTTCCCTCGCCATGTGAAAGAGCTATGGTGTGAACATCACCCGTTTCAACATTTGCAAGCCACGGTGATTTATTTGACGCTATCCTTGTGCGAGCCATGCACGAAATATGTCTGCCAAGAGTATTGAATGTCAAAGTCGGCGAATCACCGTCCAAATCTCTTATTTCACCGTACGGAACAAGTCCCAGCTTTATAAGAGCCTGAAAACCGTTGCAGATACCCAGCATTAATCCGTCACGGTTTTTAAGCATATTCATAACTGCGTCTTTTACAAGCGGATTTCTGAATGCAGTAGCAATAAATTTACCCGAACCTTCAGGCTCATCACCGCCCGAAAATCCCCCCGGAATCATAACAATCTGCGAATTATTTATTCTCTTTTCCATTTCTTTCATGGAATATACAACATCATCACCCGTAAGATTACGTATAACAAACACATCGGCAGCTCCTCCGGCTTTTTCAAATGCTCTTGCCGTGTCATACTCGCAGTTTGTTCCCGGGAATACAGGGATAAATATTCTCGGTTTTGCAAATTTTTCGCTTGCTACAGTAATATTTCTTTTATCAAAGCTATATGTTTTCGGTTCTTCCGCAAAATTGCCCACCTTTGTCGGGAACACCTTTTCAAGCGGCTTTTTCCATACCGCACACGCCTCGTCAAGGTCAATGGATACTTCCGCCGTATCAATTGCTGCCCGCTCCTGAGTTTTACCCAGTACAACAAAACCACCTGAATTTATTTCATCCTTCAATTCCAGTACTATCGAACCAAGCGGCGCATTAAACAGCATTTCATTTGAAATATTATCATTAAGCTTTATACCGATTTTGTTTCCGAATGCCATTTTTGAAAGTGTTTCTGCAAGTCCGAAGCCTTTAACAACGCATGACGAAAGCACTTTTCCCGACTGAATGAGTTCATGAACGGAATCATACATTTTTCTGAGCTGTTCAAAATCGGGCAATTCATTTTTGTCGCGTTTTACCTCAAACATAATCAAAGCTGAGCCTGCCTGTTTCAATTCCTGTGAAATTACTTTGTCAGCTTTTACGGGCGCTACCGCAAACGAAGTAAGCGTCGGCGGAACGTCAAGCTCATTAAATGTTCCGCTCATCGAGTCCTTACCTCCGATTGCCGCAATTCCCAGTTCAAGCTGCGTCTTATATGCTCCAAGCAGTGCCGCAAACGGTTTTCCCCATCTTTTCGGGTCATTTCCGAGACGTTCAAAGTACTCCTGAAATGTCAGATAAATCTTCTTATAATCGGCACCGAGCGCAACAGCCTTTGAAACCGATTCAACTATAGCATAGGTTGAGCCGTGATACGGGCTCCAGCTTGACAAATTCGGATTATAACCGAACGTCATAACCGTTGCGGTATTCGTTTCACCGTTTAAAACAGGTACTTTTGCGGCCATACCGTCAGACGGCGTAAGCTGATATTTTCCGCCCCACGGCATAAGAACAGAGCCTGCACCTATAGTTGAGTCGAATTTTTCCGATAAGCCTTTCTGTGAGCATACATTCAAATCGGAAAGAATCTCAAACCATTTTGCCTTTACGTCCTTTACGTCACTATTATTAAAGAAACTATCTTCTTGCTGCGGAAGTTCAACCTCTATATCGGTATTTTTTGTCGCTCCGTTTGTATTTAAAAATTCTCTTGAAATATCGCAGACTGTTTTTCCTCTCCAATTCATAACAAGTCTTGCTTCTTCGGTAACAACCGCAACCTTTGTTGCTTCGAGATTTTCGTTATTTGCGTATTCAATAAACTTATCTGCGTCCTCCGCTTTTACAACAACCGCCATTCTTTCCTGCGATTCCGAAATAGCCAGTTCAGTACCGTCAAGCCCCTCATACTTTTTAGGCACCTTATCAAGATTGATTGTCAGTCCGTCCGCAAGCTCGCCTATCGCAACCGAAACGCCTCCCGCACCAAAGTCATTACAGCGCTTGATTAATGTAGTAACCTTTTCATCTCTGAATAATCTCTGAATTTTTCTTTCAACGGGCGGATTACCCTTTTGAACCTCCGAACCGCACGTTACAACACTTTTCTCATCATGAGCCTTTGACGAGCCCGTAGCGCCGCCTATACCGTCACGTCCGGTACGTCCGCCGAGCAATATAATAACATCGCCTGCCGACGGTACCTCTCTTATTACATTCTTTTTCGGTGCAGCACCTATTACAGCGCCGATTTCCATTCTCTTTGCAATATATCCCTCATGATAAATCTCCTGAACCTGTCCTGTTGCAAGCCCTATCTGATTTCCGTAAGAGCTGTATCCCGCCGATGCGCCTCGGGTTATTTTTCTCTGCATAAGCTTGCCCTGCAAAGTATCCTTCAGCGATGTTCTCGGGTCTCCCGAGCCTGTAACACGCATAGCCTGATATACGTATGAGCGCCCGGATAACGGGTCGCGGATTGCACCGCCCAGACAGGTTGCGGCGCCTCCGAAAGGCTCAATTTCCGTAGGGTGATTATGCGTTTCATTCTTAAACATTATCAGCCACGGCTCTTCAACGCCGTTTACATCAACATCAACAACAATTGAGCAGGCGTTAATCTCCTCCGATTCGTCAATTTCCTTAAGCAGTCCTTTTTTCTTTAACTGTTTAACTATTATAGTAGCCATATTCATCAGACACATATCTTTGTCCGCAGCATACAGCTCCGATTTTGCCTTTTTATATTCATCATATGACGCTTTTATAACATCTGCATATTTGCCGTTATTTATTGTAACGTTATTTATTTTTGTCGAAAAAGTCGTATGACGGCAATGGTCTGACCAATACGTATCAATCATACGCATTTCCGTAACAGTCGGATTTCTTTTTTCCGTATTCTTAAAATACTCTCTGCAAAAACGCAAATCATCTATATCCATCGCAAAACCCATTGAGTTCAGCAAATTCTGCATTTGTTCGTCATTCATTTCAGTAAATCCGTCAACGGTCGCAACATCTTCAGGAATATCCGCAGTAAGGTCAAGCGATTCGGGCTTTTCCAAAGACGCTTCTCTTGCCTCAACAGGATTAATTACATATTCTTTCACTCTTTCGGTTTCCGCCTCCGAAACATCTCCTTCAAGTACATAAAGCTTTGCGCTTCTTACAGTCGGACGTTCCTTTTGAGTAAGTATCGAAATACATTCTTCCGCTGACGCCGCTCTCTGGTCAAACTGACCCGGCAGATATTCAACCGCAAACACTTTTCCGGCAGATATATCTATAACCTCATCATACGCATTATCCACCGGCGGTTCTGAAAATATAAGTCCCCTCGCTCTTGAATATTCTTCATCGGTAATCCCCTCAACGTCATATCTGTTTATGATTCTGACATTTTTCAGTCCGCTCATGGAAAGGTTTTCTTTCAAATCCTCCAAAACGCCTTTTGCTTCAATATCAAACCCCTGTTTTTTCTCAACATAAATTCTTCTAACCTGCGACATTATGTACCTCCTGTTTATTCTTAAGTCCTTTATTGCAAATATACGCCACTATACATTGTATTATTTTATCACATTTTTATAAATATGGCAACTATATATCGAAAAAAATATATACAATTTTTTTATTTGATTTTTTTTATTTTTTTTCAAAAAGGGTATTGACAAACAAATCAAAATATGGTATTATATATTAGTCGTTATGAAAACGATATATAATATGCGGGAGTGGCTCAGTGGTAGAGCGTCACCTTGCCAAGGTGAACGTCGCGAGTTCGAATCTCGTCTTCCGCTCC
>CAKSGG010000166.1 GCA_934454215.1 uncultured Clostridia bacterium | reverse complement strand
TATTTTCTAAGCGGGCCCGTTGGGAGGAGTGCAGAGGAGGGCGGCGGGCTCGCGACTCCGAGCCGCCCTCCTTTGCAATATCTTTAAATTGAAAAAACTATTTACATTTGCAATAAAAAATGCTATATTTAAAATATATTTTTTAAAATTTCAAATCTTTTATTCTAAAAATTCTAAATTTCAATTTACAATTTTTTAAAAAAGCAACTTTTCAAATTGCAAATCCCCTAAAATACAACTATAATAAAGGAGAACCATCTTATTGGGAAAAGCAGATGCAGGAACAAAGGAGTTCTGGCGTAATAACGAGCGTTTCGCAGATCTTTTTAACGCGGTCATTTTCAATGGGGAAGCCATAATCCGTCCGGAAGATCTGACAGAAATGGATACAGAAGCCTCCATGGTATTAAAAACAGAGAAAACTTACATCCAGACCATCACGAAAGCCAGAGACATCATACGAAAGTACACTTCCGGTGCCGAATTTGTCTTATTAGGTCTGGAAAACCAGCAGAAGATCAACTATGCGGAACCGGTATGTACCATGGCCTACGATGCGGCTGGTTACTGGAAAGAATGCAGAAGTATTTCCGACCGGAACAAAAAAGAGAATCAGGAGACCAGCCGGACAAAAATTTTTTCCCTGGAACGTGATATAAAACTTCATCCGGTTATCACCATCGTTCTCTATTATGGAGAAGAGCCCTGGGATGGCCCCAAATCGCTTCATGAAATGCTGGTACCGACGCCGGAGAAAATGTTGAAAATGGTGCCGGATTATCCGATCAATCTGGTGGAAATCCAAAAAGGCGAAAGGCTGATTTTTCATAATCCGGAAGTTAAGCAGGTATTTTGGGCGCTTTCCAGGATTTATCAGGGAAAAATCGAAGAACTGGAAGGCGTTATGGTGCGAAAAGAGGCCGCAGAACTCATCGGTATGGTGACAGGCTCGAAGAAACTTATCAATATGGCAAAAAGAAGAAAGAAGGGCGAAGAGATGGAACTCTGTAATTCATTAAAGAGACTGGCAGAAGAACATGAGAAGATCGGCGAGAGCCGTGGTCTGGAGAAAGGAGTAACTAAAGGCAGAATCCTCACCTACCATGATGTAGGCTGGGAAGAGGAACGGATCGCCGAAAAACTGAAGATTTCCAGAAAAGAAGTACGAAAGGTGCTGAAAAAAGCCGGGGAATCAAAGTGATACCCCTGAAATTCAAAAAGAAGTATCCTCTTCAATTTTTTACAACAGGCAGGAAGAAATTCCTGCCGTTTTTATTAGAAGAGGTAACTATTATTCCCCTGTACTTTTATCATGATATAAGATTTCAGATACATCACAATCAAGTATAAAACACAAACGGTCAATGGTTTTCGTAGTAATAGATTTTCCCTGTTTCATTCGATATAAGGTATTTGCAGAAATTCCCTGTACATGTATAAGTTGATATTCTGTGATGTTCTTGCGGTAAAGTGTGTTATAGAACGGCTGGTAGCTAATCATTTTTTTCTCCTTTGAACAAGATTAGCATATTTGCCCTATTGACTAGACTCAATATATTGAGTACAATTTAGTCAAAAGAAGCTTAGAAAGGTGGAGGAGCATATGTATGTAGGGGACAAATTGAAAAAATGGTTTCAAAATAATAAATGGCAAAAGAAAGTGTTATTTTGGGCATGGATGATATTTGGCTGTATTACTTGTATAAGAGTATATGCAAGTGACGACTATATTATTGAAGATAGTAATGTCAAATATCTGACAGATGCGGATGTAAGTGCCCTTTCATTTAGAGATATTAATTATGCCAAGAATGAAATATATGCCCGCCATGGAAGAAAGTTTCATTCCCAGGAACTGCAAAGCTACTTTAACAGTAAGAGCTGGTATGAGGGGACTATTGAACCGGAGGATTTTGATGCTGCGGTGTCTTCTTTTTTGACTGATCTGGAAATGATAAATGCAGATTTTCTGCAAAAAAAAGAATTTGAAATAGATCCTGCTGGATATCCTTTGGATTCCTCATATGAAGCGATTTTGGACGAGTACAGAAAAGCGTATGCAGAAGGTTTTGAGGATATTTCTAAATATCCTCATGTGAGTGATATGTTTAGTCCATATGCTGATTTTTATCGGGGAGAAAAATTATATTATGCATATTATGATTTTCTTAATGATGGACAGCCGGAATTATTAATTTCGGTCTACCATGAAGCAACAGATACTTCAGATGCTTTTTATACAATAGAGGATGCCTACGGAACAGACGGAACTTATGTAAAAAGATTGGATGAGGAGCATCGAGGAAGCTTTGTTAATTATATGTTTTGTGAGGACAATATTATGGTTTGTCATACGGTAAGCGGTGGTTTATCTTTGAATGGTCTTATTTATTTTCAACTGTTGCCGAATGCTGCATCTGGAAAAGTGATTGAAGAAATTCGGAAACTGGGTACCGGGGAATGTTGGCGCTCATATCCCACGGATGAAAGAATTCAATCTTTTGAATATGAAAAAATCGTAGATTCCCATAAAGTAATGGAAGATATTCCATTTGAGTGGCAGGAACTGGCATCTTGATAAACAGAGATAAATGCAGGGAGAAAGAGTATGAAGAAACAAAAATTTTTACGGAAAGAATTGATATGTTATCTGGGGCTTATAACAATGCTAAGCAGTCCGGTGTGTGTAAAAGCTTCTGATGCAAATACAGAAGAAGCAAAATGGTTTCCTATATTAGTGGCCAGTATTGAAAACGAAAATAATATCCTGGTAAGTCATAACTATAAATACGATAAAAAAGGAAATATGATCCAAAGTCCGGTAAGTTTGAAGAATAAAGTAAGAATAATGGTAGACGATGAGGAATACCTGGAAAAATTAGAAGACTTGAAGGAGTTGGTTTCTGAAATAGAAAGTGGCGTTATAGAAGATATAGAAGGCGGTAGTTATGACAGTTGTTTTAGTAACCTTTTTCTCTGTGATTTATATGGTTCAAATTTGTCATGTTTTTGTTATACATATGATTCAAATGATAAAGTGTATGAATATAGATTCCCATTAAAGGCAGAAGATTTGCCGAAATATTTTGATTATTTTGTGGATGATCGTACAAAAGAGGAAATACTATGTACAAAAAAAATTTTCTTTAAGAAGTATCTTTTAGAAAATTACGATGTCTTATCGTATTCAGATGGGTATCTTGTATCCTCTTTGGAATATAAATATTTTAATGAGCTTTTGGCTGAAAAATACATGCAGCTTAATTTCTTAAATGAAGATGATATAAAAATATTTAGGCAAGATTATTATGAAAATAGAGGTTTAAAAGAATCAGATAGTCTTGCAGATGATGTTCTTACAAGTTGTGATTATTATTATAATCTTAATAATACTTATGATGTTACAGTTGAGGATAAAGATTTAAAAAATGAAGAAGGTTATAGTAACAGGGAAGAAATTCGTGTAAGTGTTGACCAGTATAATAATCCGATTTCCTATACTGGTAGTTATGGAAAAAATTTTTATAATGGTTATGATGCATATGGCAATCTGATTTACAAAGTAGAATATTCAGATGAATCTGAAACTGCTAAAAGGCGCATAGAACAAATTGACATGTATACTTATGCGTATGGTAATCCAGCAGAGTATGATTCAAATCCGGAACAATTTCAGACAAGTGCATGTGGGATGAGCATAAATGATATTGTAGATATTGTCGGGGATGATTTTGGCTTTTCAGATAATTATGTAAGGGATACTTATATAATAGAGAAGACAAAGCATCTTATTGAAACTACTTTTCAAAATCAAAGATAACACAACATTTTGAAGGTAGGGGAGGAGTTATATGAAAAAGTGGGTTACGAAGTTATTACTTATATTGATGTTTTTAATTCCTTTTGGGCAAGGTAGAGATGTGTCTGTTGTAAAGGCAGCTTCAAATACGTTTTTAAATAAAACCAAAATTTCCATACAAAAGGGGGAAATTTGCAAGTTAATATTAAAGAATGTTAAAAATGGAGAAAAGATAAAATGGAATAGCTCAAAGAAAAGTATTGTCACGGTAAAAGCCAAGGGGACAAGCTGTCAGATAATGGCTCATAAAAAAGGAATTGCAATTGTTACAGCTTCAATTGGAAATAAAAAGTATAAGTGTAAAGTAACCGTTAAAAATCCGGTTATTACGTTATCAAAAACTTTTCAAAAATTGACAGTTGGAGAAAGCTTTAATCTTGTTTTGAAGAATACGTCATCTTTAGCAAAATGGTCGGTTTCAAATAAAAGTATTGTGACTGTCAGAAAAATATCAAAAAATAAATATAAGGTTATAGCTAAGAAAAAAGGAACCGCAGTCATTACAGCAAGGATAGGAAAGAAATCATATAAGTGTAAAGTCATAATCAGTCAGCCACAAACTTTAAAAATGGTTATATCTGGTGGAAATACGGTGACTATAAATGAAACCTTACAATTAAAAGCCAAGATTTCTCAAGGAGAAAACAGTGGAAAATTGGTGTGGAAAAGCAGTGATACAGAAATAGCAACGGTATCTTCTGATGGTTTGGTAAAAGGAATTAAAGCTGGTGAAGTCAAAATTACTGCGACTACTACAAATGGAAGTAAAATTACTGCCTCTGCTACAATAAAAGTCAAGAAACCATTAGTTTCAGATTTTACAGTTTATGGAATCAGGGACATTAAAGTAGGAGAATCTGTTCAGCTAAAGGCTTCTGTTTGGCCGTCGAACAGTGAAAATACGCTTAAATGGGTAAGCGATGATGAAAGCATTGCAACGGTGACAGATAGCGGTGTAGTGACGGGCGTAAAGACTGGCAGGACTTCCATCACAGTTGGAACTACGGATGGAAGTCACATATATACGATTGCTTATTTTTCTGTATTAGATAAAAGAGTTTCCAAATCTGATTCAAATAATAATTTTCATGTGGATAATGAAGTAAAATATCCACAAGCGCCGAAAGAAAAATTAGTATATGGATTTTATGATACGAATGTGGAAGTTGAAGAAGGCTCTTATGCCTATATAGGGGTATATCATTTAAAACTATATAAAGATGGGTATGGTAAAGAATGTGAATCTGCGTCAGAAGTTGCTCAGAACTGGTATGGATGGTCTTCATCGGATCCTTCGGTTGCTATAATAAAGAATCAGAAAGTTACAGGAGTGTCTGGTGGAACCGCTGTAATTTCAGCATATGATCCTAATGGAGATGTTCATACATGTACTGTAAAAGTTAAAGCGCGTCCTACTGTAAAATATTCTTATAAAGTTAGTCTTATAAATCCGGGAAATTATAATTTATATGATAACTGGCCCTTTTTGATTTATGTTCAAACAGATAATCCGGGAGATTTATGGCTTTCTTTATCGCTGGATTCCGATGTTTCCTGGTGGGCTTTTCCAAAGTGTTTTGATGATGTGAATTATCTGGACAAAGCTAGCTATAACGGATTTTGTAAAGTAGAGGGAGGCTATGTCATTGCTCCTGAAATAAGTCAACCGGGAACCTACAGAATATCAATTGAAGAAAATTCAGGCGAATGGTTTGGTGGTGAGTATGTGTCACTTGAAGTAGGCAGTCTTACTGTTCAAATCAAAGATTATATAAAGAGCTGTACGGAATGGACAGAGTCTATACTTCCCCAAATAACGACGCCTGATATGACAGAAGAAGAAAAGGTAAATGCGATATGCACGTTTGTTACCGATTATACAATATATAGAGCAAGGACGACAGATGATTATGTATATATGATAAAGAATAATGGGCCAGTTTGGGAAATGAAAGACAGGGAATCACGATTTGTTCATTGTATTGAGGCAAATGGTTTGCTGGCTAATATGATCAGAGGTAGTTTAGGATTGAAAGTTGAATTAGTAACTGCTATAAATTCATCAACTCACTATATTGCAAAAGTTACTTTTAATGACGGGACGGTAAAGTATTTTGACGCACAGCCGCATGTATATGCAGAAACATGGGATGCTACTTATATTTTATAAAATAAAAATGAGGTGGTTAAATATGTATAGTGAGAAAAGAAAAATTCAGAAACTAGTGTCATGGCTGCTTATGATTTCTCTTATTGCAGGGTGTATGAAATTGCCGAATGTATCTGCGGCAGCTAAAAAATCGAATAGGATGTATTATTTCACATCTTTAAATCCTAGGATAGGTAGAAGGAGTAGTTCCTATTCCAATTCTTCCTACTATTATCCGGGCACAACAAAAGTTACATGGAAGGGAAATACGTTAATCATGTACGCTTCGTTCTCTCGTTGCAGAGATGGACGTATGACTACTGCCAGATTCAAAAATAAAAAATACTTTGTAAAATATGGAAGACACACTTTTAGACTTACCAATAAAACAAAATTCTTTTATATGTACCCGGAGGGACCAAAGTATGTTAAAAAGATACCCTTCTTAAAGTCTTTATGCTATCTGGATTTATGGATTGTTGTGGAAAATGGAAAAGTAACTTCCATGTCTTTGTATTCGTGATTTTAAGGGGAAAAAATATAAATCAAAGGAGCTTCTTGTATAATTCAAATATAGGGAATTCCAAGAAAGAAGGTTGAGAAAAAAATACCTCAGAGTAAAAT
>CAKSGG010000165.1 GCA_934454215.1 uncultured Clostridia bacterium | reverse complement strand
CTCCAAAATGATATTTTTATTATATATCATCTTGGAGGCTTCGTAAAGTCTTTACACAAAATTCGGGGTTGACTCGCTCCTTTTTTTCTTTTCTCTTGTCTGATAAAATATCGTAAAATTTGTAATGCCTGTCAAGTAGCAGACTGCATTTTAATTCCAACCCTTTTAAATTCGCGCAATATATTAAATTCCTCCACATCTTTTTTTAAATCCGACACAAGCAAATTAAGATAATTTTGCGTTATGTCAAGACTGGAATGTCCTAATATCTTTTGAAGTGTCACAACATTGCCGCCCATCAAAACCCACTTTTTAGCGAAAGTATGGCGGTATCTGTGCATGCCTGTCTTTTCTATGCCGCGCCGCTTGTTATATTCATAAAAGGAATGATAGATTGTAGACCTTACTAATTGTTTGCCGTATGCGTTACAGAAAAGATATTCTTCCAAAGTTCCTTTGCGATACTTCAAATACTCCTGCAGTATCTTTTTTATATCGGCATTGAGCGGAATAATAAGCGGTTTTCGATTTTTTGTCACATTGATATAAACAACCTCAGCGTCAAAATCCAAATCCTTTATTTTTATATTTATAAGACTGTTTTGTCTGACACCTGTTGACAAAAGAAAATTTGTCATTACCCATATTTTATATTCTGTAAAACTGCAATGCTTTAAGTTCGGTTTTTTCAAAAGTACGCGTAACTCGTTATCGTTATATGTTTCAATCGGCTGTTTGTCTGCTTTGGGTATTTTGATTTTAAAGTATGGTATGTATTCTTTACGCATAAAGAAATACATCAGCGTTTTAAAATCCCTGGCATAGGTATAAAGCGACATATCATTCAATAAAGGGTTTTCTCGCATACTGATAATAAAATCATCAATTTTACTTCTGTCAATGTCCTTAATCAAAGTATCGTACCCGATATATTTCATAATCTGTTTTGATGAATCTGTGTAATGCTTTAAAGTTCCATTCCGCAAATTTCTTGCCTTGCAATCTAAAATATATTCGTCGCAACCTTCGGCAAATGTGATGTTGTTTTCAATGTTCATTTTTAGTCTTTTCATCTGAAATTCCTCCGATTTTGATATAAAAAAAGTCAGACACATCATCGCGATTTTGCTTAAAATGACGTGTCTGACTTTATTTTTTTAAATTTCAGATGTTTAAAACCTCAAAAGTGGCTTATTTCATAGCTTCCTCGACAGCCACTGCAACAGCAACGGTCATACCGACCATCGGGTTGTTGCCTGCGCCGATAAGTCCCATCATTTCAACGTGAGCCGGAACCGATGAAGAACCTGCGAACTGTGCGTCGGAGTGCATTCTTCCCATTGTATCGGTCATACCGTATGAAGCAGGACCTGCCGCCATGTTGTCGGGGTGAAGTGTACGTCCGGTACCGCCGCCCGAAGCAACCGAGAAATATTTTTTACCCTTTTCGATACATTCTTTCTTGTATGTACCTGCAACGGGGTGCTGGAAACGAGTCGGGTTTGTTGAGTTACCTGTGATAGAAACGTCAACGCCCTCTTTCCACATGATAGCAACACCCTCACGGACATCGTCCGCGCCGTAGCAGCGAACCTTTGCTCTTTCGCCCTTTGAATATGCGATTTCTTCAACAATCTTCAATTCTCCGGTATAGTAATCAAACTTAGTCTGAACATAAGTAAAACCGTTGATTCTTGAAATAATCTTAGCTGCGTCCTTGCCGAGACCGTTCAGTATAACTCTTAACGGTTCTTTACGAGCCTTGTTTGCGCTCTTTGCAAGACCGATAGCACCCTCAGCGGCAGCAAATGATTCATGACCTGCGAGGAATGCAAAGCACTTTGTTTCATCTCTCAGAAGCATAGCGCCGAGATTTCCGTGACCGATACCAACCTTTCTGTCATCGGCAACAGAACCGGGAATACAGAATGACTGCAAGCCTACGCCGATTTTTTCGGCAGCCTCTGCAGCTGTCTTAACGCCGTCCTTGATTGCGATTGCAGCACCTACAACGTAAGCCCAGCAAGCATTTTCAAAGCATATCGGCTGAATACCCTTTACGATGTTGTATGCATCAACGCCCTTTTCGTCACAAATCTGTTTAGCTTCTTCTATTGAAGATATGCCGTGCTTTGCGAGTTCGGCGTTAATCTGATCTATTCTTCTCTCATAACTTTCAAATAATGCCATTATAGTTTACCTCCTTCTTATTCATTTCTCGGGTCGATAAGCTTAACAGCATCTTCGACTCTGCCGTACTGACCGCTTGCTTTCTGAAGCGCCTCGTTAGCATCCATGCCTTTTCTGATGTTTTCCATCATTTTACCGAGATGTACGAACTTATAACCGATTATAGTATCGTTTTCGTCAACAGCGATTTCTGTTATGTAACCCTCTGCAAGCTCCAGGTATCTCGGGCCTTTTTTGAGAGTTGCGTATGTAGTACCAACCTGTGAACGCAAGCCCTTTCCCAAGTCCTCAAGACCTGCGCCGATGGGCAGACCGTCCTCTGAGAATGCGGTCTGTGTACGTCCGTATATAATCTGTAAGAACAATTCTCTCATAGCGGTGTTTATAGCATCGCATACGAGGTCGGTGTTCATAGCTTCAAGGATAGTTTTTCCGACAAGGATTTCCGAAGCCATAGCTGCCGAATGAGTCATACCCGAGCAGCCGATTGTCTCAACGAGAGCCTCCTGAATAACGCCCTCTTTTACGTTTAAAGTTAATTTACAGGCTCCCTGCTGCGGTGCACACCAGCCTACACCGTGAGTTAAGCCGGAAATATCTTTGATTTCCGTTGCCTGAGTCCATTTTCCCTCCTGAGGAATAGGAGCGGGACCGTGATATGCGCCTTTGGCAAGAGGACACATATGTTCTACTTCTGCTGAATATTTCATAATATTACTCCTTTCAAAAAGCTGACGCGTTTGACGGCGCCGGAATAAACCGACAGGCTTATCCATAATCTACTTTATTATAACATATTTTGTTTTGTTCTTCAAGATAAAATTGCACAAATATTTACGGTGTAAACAAAAAATATTGAGCAAAATTGAAGAAAATTCTTGTAAATATTTGTTTATTATAGTATAATGTTTATATCATGAAACATATAAGAATTGTATGATTGGGGCTTTATGAAAAACAAGGGAGGAAAATATGAAAAAATTAATAAGCATTTTGACTTTATGTACTGTTTTGGTTGGTAACACAGGTTCTTTTCGTGTTGCTGCCGAAACGGAAGAGACACCATACGAGGTTTATGAAACCAATATGCCTGAGATAGCATTTCAGCCGGAAGAATATGTGCCCATTGAGCATGATGAAACGGTTAAAATGGATACTTCTTTGCTTATTGAGCCGGAAGACGCAGGAGAACCCGCGCATAGAAATAACATTGTGGCCTATTCATCTTCGGACGATGCAATATGGAAACAGCTGTATGCACAGCAATTTGGAGATGCCTACTTAACACCGTACAAGCAGTACGGCACCGGAGAGCATGTATCCGGGTATACAAACAGATTGACTATAGATGAAACAGATTTAACATTAGAGGGCAAAAACGGATTAAATCTGGAAATAAAACGCCATTATGATAATCAGGATTATTCCAATATAATGTATTCGTATAAAGATTCGGTACATTCAACATTATTGTACAGATATGTATACAGTTTTACCAACATCAGCGACAAAACTTCGATAAACATAGGCTTCTGTACCGAAGATGATTTTTACACATATATGTATGAGGACTTTTATCTGAGTTCTCTTCCCAGAAGAAAATACAAGGATAACGATTTGGTATTTTATGCATTTGAAGATGTATATTCGAGCAGCATTAACACATCTGCCAATGGTAAAATGCATTTCAAATACAATCCCAATATCAGTATGCAGGTAGCAAGTATTGAAAAAAGCATTAACTGGGATATAGAAGAAAGAAAGCTGTATCTTAACAAGGAAAAGATAGGATTCGGATGGTCACTGTCGGTTCCTGAGGTTTTCTTATACCGAGATTATTATGACAAATCATCAGGCAAGGATTATGTTTCATATTCAAACAATTATAAAGCGGCATTTAAGGGGATGCAGGGAGAAATATGTACGTTTGATGGTTCTGAAAAAGTAAAAATAAAGGACGGCGAGGTTAATTTTCAGTCAAGCTTTTATCCTGAGGGTAATAATTATTTAACAGCAGAGGCTTTTTATACCGATCAGATACTTGAAAACAGCGGTATTGTATACAACTTTGTCATAACCGACAACCGAGGACTTACATATTACTTTTACAGTACGGGTGTAAATGCCGGTACACACAGCAATGTTTCATCAAAACAGAAACTGTATATAAAAGCGGTCAGCGACCGTTACAATAATATGATACAGTATTGGTATACGAATAATTATAGTTCACTGTCCAAAATTATAGATACCTGCGGCAGAGAGGTGAATATAAACATCGGCGGTAATGTGCAGACAATTTCATATACCGATAATGGCGAAACAAAAACCATAACTTATACACGCGAAACTCTGACAGCTGCGGAATTGCCGCAGGACAGTAATTTGAAGTATGTCGGAGGATACCGATTAAAGGTTACGAATGAAATCGGAGAGACAACCTGCTATGATTCACGTGCAGGTGAAGTGGTGAGTTATTATCATACAATATCAAACACTCCTATGACAGATATTGCAACGCCTACCAATCTTCCAAGGGAAACGAGTTCGCAGTATAATATAGAGCGCATAACATATCCTACGGGTGCTCAGAAAAATTATCATTATACATGCCTATATACCGTTAACCGGGATATACGTATACGCAGAGGATTTTATGCGGTTGACGGAATTTACGAATATGCGGACAATCAAAAAATCAATGAGCAGCAGTATACATTCAGCAACAGCAATTCAATAGTTACAGTTGAATGTAACAACCTGTCCGCAAAAACGCTTACAAAAAGCAGATACGACTCCGACGGCAGATGCATGGACAGCAGTCTTCAATCTTCCGAAAACTTATCCGGATACATTTCGGATTCATACACGTATGACCAATACGGAAATGTTACAAAACATTCAAGTTCCCGCGGCAACAGTGATATAACGGAAACTGCCTCATATCTCGTACAGCTCCCCGGCTGCATATCAACATGGGACAACGGGAAGACACACATTTCATATACATATCACAGCATAAACGGAAGAACCTCCGAAATTCCGTCAGGGATTTACTATTATAAATATGATAAATCCTCTAAAAGCTATGTAGTGGATTATGTTATAAAAAATGAACTTACCGAGGACAATAAGGCAATAGAATATTCAAAGACTTTAAAAAATGATGAAGTAATAGCGCAGAAGAAGTTTGAATATGACAGCTGCGGTGAAATAATCGCCGAATATGAATGGATCGGCGATACAAACGGCGACGGTGTGCTTGATATGAATGATGATGTTCTGGTGCTTAAAAGCGAGAATACAATAACAGAGGATAAAACCAAACATATTATAAACCGTAAAGAAAGCGTGCATGATGCCGACGGCGAAGAAACATTAAATGTTACCGATGTATATGACTATGATGTACACGGCAACCCGACAAAGCATACAGCTGCCGACGGTAGTGTAACGGAAATCAGATACGATGATATAAACAGACCTGTGCTTTACACCTACCCCAACGGCGGTACAAAGAGCGTGGAATACAATACAGCTCAAAAGCATGTCATTGTGACCGATGTGTCAGGTCTTAAAACAAAAAGGCAATATAATTCACTGGGAGATATTACAGCAGAATATTTTTATCATGGTGCAAGTGCAACACTGTTAAACCGATATGTATATGATAATGCACAACGGCTCATTGAAAAACACGAGTTTTTTAATGGTGAATTCACTATGTCCAACAGATCACAAAAGGAAACATATACCTATGATGCAATCGGCAGAACACTTACAAAAGAAGTATATTTTCAAGGTAAACTTAAATATACGGAAAATTACACATATACAAAAAATACTACATCTCAGACATTTGATACCTTAAAAACCACTATCGGAGCAGACGGAACAAAAACAGCAGGGCAAAAAGAAACATGCGACCGATACGGCAGGTTAATAAAAACCGAATTAACCGCCGATAATCAGACCATAACAACATCAAAGGAATACGATATTTATGACAATGTTGTTAAAGAAACAGATGCGCTCGGAAACAGTACTGTATATGAGTTTGATGTATTAAACAATCAGATAAGTACTGCCGATGCGCTCGGAAATACCTGCCGTTCGGAATATGATATGGCAGGCAGAAAAATATCCGATACCGATGCACTCGGAAATAAAACTTCATATACATATGATGAAATGAACAGACTTGTAAAAACCGAGTCGCCATTTGAAACAGATACATCAGTAACAAAATATTATTATGACAGAGTTTCAAACCTTGCAAAGGAAAAAATCAAAAACAATGCGGCAGGAGCCGATGAAAGCTATAAGGAAAAGGACTACGCATATGACATTATGCATAATAATGTTGGGGTTACAATTAAGGGTACATATGAGGATAACTCGGTACAGTATGAGTATAACACAGCCGGGCAGCTTACAAAAATGATAACCGGCATAAGCCGGATAGATGAAAACA